>NZ_JCAPET010000079.1:0-10457 GCF_059735245.1 Gorillibacterium sp. sgz306347 | reverse complement strand
GAAACAGGGGTTTTTGGGGTGAATAAGCGCTGTGGCAACCGTTAGAGCGTCGCGTCCGAAAAATTAACAGGCATCAAGCAGCGAGACTCCAGCTTTTGCCCCTATGGCGCACTGTCTTTCAACGCCGCCCCGGCCGAAGCTTGGTGCCCGTTCCGGCGTAGTCTCTGACGGTGGCGGCCCTTCGTCCGCTCCAGTATGATCTCTGGCGGTGGCGCCGATGCCCGTTCCCGAAGGTCTCTGACGGTTGCGCCCGTTCCGGCATGGCCACTGTTACTGAGGCGCGTTCGTCACCCTACACGATGGTCGGCAGCACCTGGAACGCGTCGGCGTCGATCAGGCCCATGTCCGTGATTTTCCAGGCGGGGCTGGTGACGAGGGCGAGGAACGACAAGTGCATAAAGGGCACATGCAGGCCGCAGCCCAGCTCCTCGCGGGCCAGCCGGTGAAGCTCGGCGATTTTTTCGCTCATCTCTTTGCCCGTCAGCTCGTCGGTCATGAGCCCCCCGATCCGCAGCGGAAGATCGCCCACGACCTTGCCGCTTTCGATCATGGCGATGCCGCCGTCCATGGCGATGACCCGGTTGACGGCGGTCGCCATGTCTTCATAATTCGTGCCGACGACGATGATGTTGTGCGTGTCGTGCGCGACGCTTTCGGCGATGGCCCCGCGTTCCAGCTTCATGCCGCGCACAAAGGTTTTGCCGATTTTGCCGCTGCGGCCGTGCCGTTCCACCACGAGCAGCGGGAGCAGGTCGTCGGCCGCGGACGGCTGAACCGCGCCGTTCCGGACGGCGGCGGGCAGAACGAGCGCTCCCGTCAGGTTCTGGTCGGGGATCACTTCGATCGCGCGCACCTGGACCGTTCCGGCCGCAATGCCGGCTTCAACATGGAGCTCGGCGGGCTTCACCGGCTTGCGCTTCACCGACTTTTTGACCGATTCGGGGTAGAGGTAGGAAGGAATGTCGACGGTCAGCTCGCCGTGCTCGGCCAGCTTCGTTCCGGCCACGTAAACCTGCTCCACGTTCATCCGGTACAGGTCTCCGATGACCGCAATGTCCGCGCGTTTGCCCGGCGCGAGCAGGCCGACGTCGGAAAAGCCGAAATGGGTCGCGGGGTTGATCGTCGCCATCTGGATGGCTTCGACGGGATCAACCCCTTCGGCGATGGTCCGCCGGATGATGTCGTTCATATGCCCGAATTTCAGCAAGTCCTCCGGCACCATGTCGTCGGAAACGAGCATGGCCCGCCGTGAATCCATGCCCTCCTCGGTGATGGCCCGGACGCATTCGGCCATGTTCCGCTGCGAGGAGCCTTCCCGCATGAAGACGCTGACGCCATAGCGCAGCTTTTCCATCATCTCTTCCTTGGTGGTCGTCTCGTGGCAGGAGACATGCCCTCCGCCGCAGATGATGTGGGCGGCAAGCTCCTTGCCGAACAGGCCGGGGGCGTTGCCTTCCACGGTTTTGCCGATGCTTTTGGCGTAGCCGACCGACGCCAGCAGGTCGTCGATCAGGTAGGGCGCGTTGCGATAGACGGGGTGGACGTTGCTGAAGCCCTGAAGCTCGCCGATGCCTTGAACCTGCGGGTCGCTCAGCAGCTCGGCCATGTCCTTCGAGGAGATGTCCGCGCCCGCGGTCTCCAGACCGGGCACATCCGGAGTCAGGCTCGGCACGGTAAACAGCACGCGGGTCGGCAGCGTCCGCGCCTCCTCGATCATCGCCTTCATGCCGGCGACGCCGAGGACGTTTCCGATCTCATGCGGGTCCGCCACCAGCGTAGTCGTGCCGGTCGGAATCGACAGCTTAGAAAATTCGGTCACCGTCAGCATCGCGCTCTCAAAATGCATATGCGAATCAATAAAACCCGGGCTGACAAATTTACCCCGGACGTCCTCGACTTTTGTGGAAGGCCCGATCAGGCTCGCCGCGTCTCCGACCAGCAGAATGCGGTCGCCTTTGATCGCTACGTCTCCGGGGTACAGCTCCCGGGTAACGACGTTGATGATGTACCCGCCCTGAAGGACGAGGTCGGCGAAAAGGTTTCCGGCGAGCAGCACGTCGATCAGCCGCCGGCGGGCGATGGCTTCCTTGATCTCGATGGTCGTCATTTTATTCCTCCTCCGGGGCGGGCTGTGTCCACGCTGTCCACGATGCCGACAATCGCCGCGTCGACCGGAGCGTTCGGGTTGTTCATCGCCCGCGAGGCGACGCTGCCTCCGACGTAAATGACCGTCTCGCCGATGCCTGCGCCTACCGTGTCCACGGCGACAAGCGGCTGCCCGGCCGCCGTCCCGTCGGGAAGAATCGGTTGCGTGACCAGCAGCTTGGAGCCCACCAGTTTTTCATCTTTTCTTGTCGCGACGACATGCCCGACGACCAGTCCCAGCTGCATCGGAGCGTCACCTCTTTTCAACGTTTGATTCCAGCAGCAGAGCAAGGCCGCGCTCCTTCGCCATATCCGCCGCAAGCGGCGTCACAAGGGTTCCCGTCGGTAACCGGAGCGCACTTCGTCCCTCGCGGCAGGCCGTTTCAATGTCCTCCGCCGTGACCACCTGCTTGCGGAGCTCCGCTCCGTTAAAAGACAGCCAGCGGTCCAGGCCGGTAGGCTCCAGCAGCTCCGCGCCGTAGCTTTGGACCAGGCGCAGCAGCCGGCGCAATTCCTCCTTTAGCGAAAACGGCGCCCGGCCGAGCCCTTTTTCCGTCCAGGGGAGCGAGTCCGGGTTGGCGCCTGCCGCCAGCAGCCCGACCGGTTTGCCCGCGCATAAGGCGGCCAGCATCAGCCGCACAAACGGATCGCCGGTGTCCAGGGCGGCAAGCTTGCCGAGCAGGCCGGGGGAGAGGACAGGAACAAAAACGGCGTCGAACTCCTCTTCGGCACCCGGAGCAAAAAGGCGCTCGGCCCGCGTCAAATCGTCGACCCCGCATGCCCGGGCCAGCTCTTCGGGAGCGCGGGTGGCTAACACAACCGCGTCGCCGTACAAGCGCAGCCGGAGCGTCCGGCCGCCGAGCCGCCGCACCGAGGCAAAGCCATCCGCCATGCCGGTAAAATGGTCCGCGAGCAGAACCGCCACCCGGGGGTGCGACCGGTTCGGCTCCGCGCTTCGGGAGCGGCCGGATAATTCAAACGGCGCTCGGGCTGCAAAAGTGCCGATCCGGTCATCCATGACGGCGGTCAGTCAACGGCTTTGCCGAGCAGCGCGCGTTCCACTTCGCTGTGCGGGCGGGGAATGACATGGACGGAAACGAGCTCGCCGACCCGTTTGGCGGCATTCGCTCCGGCATCCGTCGCTGCCTTGACCGCGCCGACATCCCCGCGCACCATGACGGTGACCAGCCCGAAGCCGATTTTTTCGTAGCCGCATATTTCCACGTTCGCCGCTTTGACCATGGCGTCCGCCGCTTCGATTGCGCCAACAAGTCCTTTTGTTTCAATAAGTCCCAATGCTTCTCCCATATCAAAAACCTCCCGAATGTAATGTTGAAAAAAATGTTCCGGGGCACACCCCGATTGGCAGCCTCCTGGCCTAACTTTGGTCCGGCGCGCCGCCGCTTGCCGCTGGGTCCTCGCTGTCTGCCGGATTGCGGGTTGCGGTTGGGGCTTCCCTTCCTGGTAGATCCCCGCTCCCGTCTTTGCCCGGGCTTCCCGGCGAACCGTTCCCTCCGGACAGCGGCCCTGCCCCGGCAAACCGGCTTAAAATCTTCCGGTCCACGTCGGAGTGCGCCTTTGCGATCACATGGGCGGCTATCAGCCGCCCCGCCCGGCGGGCTTCTTCGCTCCCCGCCTGCACGGCGGACTGGACGGCGGCAACCTCTCCGCTGAGGTGCACGGTCACGCCGAGCGAGCCGGCGGCGCCGATCACCTTTTCCACCGCGGTGAGCGAAACCCGGGCGGCTTTCAGCGCCGCGTCGGCCGCGATCAGGGCCGTGGCGTAGCCTGCCGTCTCAATCATTCCAAGCGCTTCGTTCATAAACGCGTCTTCCTTTCGATTGTCAGCGGCGGCTTGTCAGTTGCAGCGCCTCCGCTTTTATCTCCTGAGCGGCCGCGGCGGTTTCGTCCGCTTCCCCAAGCAGGAACAGGCACTCTTTGCCGGGCTTGAAGGTGAGGCTCGAAGCGGGGCGGCGGGAAAGGCAGCGGTCGGCCAATGCGGCGGCATGCGCATGCGGCAGTCCCTCCACAACCGCCAGCGCCCCGGGGGAGCGGATGCCCAGGCTTTGCTGCAGAAGAGGCGAAGGCTGAACGGATACCCACGCTTCCACGCTTTCGCCGGCTTCTTTCAGCAGAGCATTGAAGGCCGCAAGCCTCTCGGCGATTATTGCCGGATCGCCGCCGAACAATTTCAGTTCGAAGGGGCCGCCGTCCGGGCACCAGACAAGCTCGGTTTCGGGCGGAAACGACCCGCCGAGCGCCGTCTCCGCCGCGAACAAGTGGCGGGGAAGGGAGCGCCGCGCATACGCGAGGCCAATGGCGAGGTCCCGGCGGCCGGAAAAGCCAAGCAGCGGACGCAGCTCCTCGCGGATGCGGGGGAACAGCCAAGCCCCGCCATCCAGCCCAGGCGCGCCGCCAAGCCATTCCGCCGCATTTGCGAGCGGGGGAAGCGGGCCCGGCTCGCGTCCAAATGAGAGCAAAGTGGGCGCCTCCGCTCTTGGCCCGCGATCGGACATTGCCGTCGCCTTCGTTCCGTCCCGCGCGGCAGTCTGGGCGAGCTGAAGCCGCAGCAGGGGAGAGAGGGAATCTTCGGCGAACCGTGCCGGGAAGGAAATGCCTTGGCGCGCCGAACGCTCTTCCGCAGCAGGGGCCGGGAAAGATGCAGCCGATCCGGCCGCCCCCCGTAAAGGGGCCGCCCCGAAGGCCACCGCCTCGCTTGAAGGGGCCGCTCCGAAGGCCATCGCCTCGCTTGAAGGGGCCGCCCCGAAGGCCATCGCCTCGCTTGAAGGGGCCGCGCCGAAGGCCGCCGCCTCGCTTGAAGGGGCCTCGCGGAAAGCCGCCGTCCCGTTTTGCGCTGCCGCCCCGCCTGCCGGGCTGCGAACCGCTGCGCCGGCCGCTTGCTCTGCTGCCTGCGGCTTCCGGACGCCCTCTCCCTTGCCGCCGGATTCGCCGGTCAGACGCGAAGCGATGGGAGCCAGGCGCTGCGCCGCCTTCGCCTGCTGATGATTGATCCGCTTGACGCCTGGCGGAGCTTCGGGCGCTTGCTTCCGCGTCGGATGCTTGACACGGTCCGGAAGGACGCCTTGGTGCATATCAGCACCGCTTGCGCCACTCGCACCGCCGCCGCGGAGCGCGGCTTCGATGAGGCTGCGCTGGCTGCCGCCCTCTCGTCCCGAAAGGGCCCCGTCCCGCCCGCCGGCGTTGCGCCGCAGCGCCTCCTCGACAATCTGCTTCATAAGGTCGGACACCCTCGCTCACTCCTTTACACGTTCAGCATACCGGCCAATTCCGGGTGCGGGCGCGGAATAACGTGGGCCGCAAACAATTCTCCGCCGGTGCGGACAGAAGCCGTCTTTCCGGCTTCCACCGCCGCCGAGACGGCGGCCACGTCTCCCTCGACCAGGACCGTTACCAGGCCGGAGCCGACTTTTTTCAGGTCGATCATCCGCACGGTCGCCGCTTTGCACATGGCGTCCAGCGCTTCGAGCGCTGCTGTCAACCCGCGCGTCTCGACCAATCCGATCGCATTCATGGACAGTCTCCTTTCGGTTTCGTTCCTTTGTTTCGGCCGGGGCGATACCGGCCGGCCATCCTGCTCCCCCGGTTCTCTCCGGTCCTTGACCCGACCGGTTACCGGCTGCCGTCAAGCGGGCGAACGTAATCGTTCAGGTCGATGGCTTCCAGGCCGGGAATCCGGGTCCGCCGGAAATGCTCCGCCTCGGCGAGCGGCACCGTCGCGTCGATGCCCATCTTCGCCGAAACGCCGCGCAGGTTGTGCGACGGTTCAAGCGGCGAGCCCTTGGCGCCCGGCACGATAAAAACATCCAGATCCGCCTGTACCCGGGTCGCGATCGCCCATTCGACATCCGCCGGATCGAAGAGGTCGACGTCCTCATCCACGACCACGGCGTGCTTCAGGTCCTTGTCGCCGGCAAAAGCGGCGAGCAGGGCGGTCTTGCCGTCACCCTCGCTCTGCTTGCGGATGCGAATGACGCCGTGATAACGGCCGACGCCCGCCATCGTAAGGTGTACGTCCCGGACTCCGGGGACGACCTGCCGGATCGAACCGAGCAGCGTGACCTCCCGGGAAATGGCCATCGGCAGCTTTTCCTCCAGGCTGGCGGGCAGAATGGTTTGCCAAACCGGGTCGTTCCGGTGCGTGACGGCCGAAAATTCGACGACCGGCTGCATCGTTTGCGGGCCGTAATAGCCGCCCAGCTCGCCGAACGGGCCTTCCGGTTCGCGCACCTGGGGAAGGATGCGCCCTTCGAAAACGACCTCGGCTTCCGCCAGCACGTCGAGATCGACCGTTTTGCAGGCGACTACCTCAAGCGGCTTGCCCAATAGAGCGGACGCCACGTCGAGTTTGTCCGCATGGAACAGGTGCGTGCTGATCTGTGAAGCCAGCACAACCGCGGGCACGACGCCGAACATAACGGCCACCTCGACCGGTTCCCCGCGCTCCTCGGCGTCCGCCACAAACTGCCGGAGCTCGGGCGAAGAGATCAGAATGTTCGTGCGGCTGCCGCCCAGGTACTGCATCCGCCGGATCGAGGTGTACCGTTTGCGGCCGTCTTCGCCCTTGACGACAAGGACGCCGGAAACATAATACTGCCCGCTGTCGCGCTCATTGTAGGTGCAGACGGGGAACAGCTCGCGCAGGTCGAACCGGCCCGTGATCACGTTCTCCTGCACCGGGGCCCGGTCCGTGCGCCTTGTCGGCACCGGCCGGACGATAGCGGCGATCAGCCGGGAGAGCAGCTCTTCCGGTTTTGCTCCCATGCTCTCGGCGAGCATTTGCTTGTTGGCGGCGAGACCCGCGGCCATCGGCACGGAGTAGCCTTTTACCCGTTCGAACAAAACCGCATGCCTTCCTTTGTCGCATTTGACGACGCCCCCCAGCTCGAAGCGGGGATCGACTTCCCTCGGGATGCGGAGCAGGTGCCCCTGTTCCTCCCAATAGCGCAGCAGACTCCGAATGGTGTCCATGTCAGACAGGCTCCCCCCATCGCGCAATGAGATTATGCTCGAGGCCGAACGCGTCCAGCACGCGCGCGGCCATAAAATTGACGAGCTCCCACAGCTCGGTGGGCCGGTTGTAGAAGCCCGGCGAGGCCGGTACGATATCGGCGCCGGCGCGGGCGAGCTTCGCCATGTTTTCCAGGTGGATCAGCGTGAGCGGCGTTTCACGCGGCACCAGCACCAGCTTGCGTTTTTCCTTCAGCATGACGCTGGCCGCCCGGCTCATGAGCGTGTCCCCGACGCCGTTGGCTATGGCGCCGAGCGTGTTCATGGAGCAGGGGATAACGGCCATCCCGTCCGACCGGTAAGACCCGCTGGCAATCGGGGCGAACAGGTCGTCGTTATGGAAGAGGCGGGCGTACCGCCCGATTTCGTCCAAGCCGATGCCGCATTCGTAGCGCAGCACCTTTTCGCCCATCGCGGTCGCGACCACGCTTGTTTCCACGCCGAGCCGGTGCAGGGCGCGGATGAGGGTGTAGCCGTACACGGAGCCGCTCGCTCCGGTGAGGCCGACGGTGATTTTCATGTGGGTGCTCCTTTCCCGAGGGGCCGGAAAAACAAAAAGAAGCCGTTGAAAGAGAAACGTTCTCTGCTCAACGGCTTCCTTCAGTCTGTAAACAGAAATCCGGCAAACCCGCGCGATATGAATGACGCGCCGAGATACAATCAGGGGGCGTCTGGATCGTTGAATCGAAAAACATAAGAAGAAAGAGAGGAAGGCCCAATGGAAAGCCGCGAGATAAATCCCGTGCGCTTCCCGGCCGGCTCAATCGCCGGTGATGACCATGGTGCAGGCCCACTCCGAGGCCGGGTCATAGTCCCGCAGCACGCCTTTGACGGAAATTCCTGTTTCTTCGGCAAGCCGCTTCTGAAAACGCAGCTTGAACTCCTGGTGCAGCGCAGCGTCTACGGTCAGCTTGAGCTCCGAATACCGGTCCTCCAGTGCTCGAAGCGCGGCGACCCGCTGATGCTTGACGAGAAAAAGCAGAATGGAATCGTCGACCGCTTCGATCTTGAGCTGGGTGACTCCGACTCCGTAAAGCTCCTTATGAACCTCGTTGTAGCAGCGCGACATCTTCTTTTTCTGATCGTTGGAGGCTACAAGCAAGGAGACGGACAGCGAAATCTCCTCCCCGGAAGGCATTAATGCTTACATGATTAGTTTCTATTATAGGGGAAAAGCAGGGAAAGTAAATGACTTGCGTCACATTTTGTGACGTACAGGCTGTTTTGAAAGGGCGGGTAGTTTTCCGGTGCGCAGGAAAGTGAAAGGAATAGGGGGTTATGAGAGCTCAGGAAAAGGAGGAAAGCTTGCTCAGGTTTTGCAAAAAGGGGGGGGCAAGGGCCCCGCCGGTTCGCGGTGGGATGGCGAACGGAAGCGGGACCGGCGGTTCGGAAGGGCGGCTGCCGCGGTCGGCGGGCCGGGAGCATGCGGTCTGCGGATTCAGGTATGGGAGTAAAGTCTCGGAATCTCGTCCGAGAGCCGGAGGAATATGCCGACCAGCTTGGCGTCGAACTGCTTGGCGCTGTTGGCGATCAGCTCGTTTTTGGCCTGTTCGAACGTCATTTTGTCGCGGTAGGGCCGGTCCGACATCATGGAGTCGAAGGCGTCCAGGATGGAGCAGATCCGTGCAAAGAAAGGGATTTTCTCGCCTGCCAGACCGTCCGGATAACCCGCTCCGTCCCATCGCTCGTGATGGTGGCGGATAATGTCCAGGATCGCCGGGTCCAGTCCGGGACCGGAGTCGGCAAGCTCGCTGCCGATAACCGGATGCAGCTTCATGATGCTCCACTGCCGCTCGGTGAGCTTGCCCGTCTTGTTCAGGATCTGGCCGGGGATAAAGGATTTGCCCAGGTCGTGAAGAAAGCAGCCGACCACCAGACTCCGGCGGTCTTTCACGCCGAGCCCGGCTTCCTGCGCCATTTTATCCGCCAGAATGGCGACCCTGACGCAGTGCTGATAGATGTCGACATGCTTGTACGACAGATACTTCATCCATTTGACAACGTGCGACTCAAACTGATCGTATTCCGAATAGGGATCCAAATATTCCGCGTGCAACGCTATTCCACTTCCCTTGACGTTTTTGGCAGTCCTGCGACGTTTTCCCTATAAAAACAGAGGACGAAAGCCGATGTCGTACAATATCACTTATGCGACATTGAAATGAGAAGGAGACGGCCAAATGAAAACACAAAAACCGACAGCTGCATCCGAGACGGCCATTCAAATTAGCCCCGAGGTGTCTTACACCGACGAGCAAATGATCCAAATGTTTCTTACCATTTGCTGCACCGTACCAAATACGCGCAGAAATTACAGCCGGGCGATCGCCCAATTCCGTAAATTCAGCGCCAACAAATCGCTGCGCGAAATTTCGTGGAGGGATTTGGAGGCCTATAAAATGTGGTTGTCCCAAAGCCGGTTCGGGTCAGCCCGCAAATCGCTTGCACCGGCCAGCATTGCCGCTTTTATCGCGCCCCTAAAGTCGCTTTTCAAGTGGGGGAGCGAGCCGAACATCGGCTTTTTCCCCGTAAACCCGGCCCAGACGGTGCGCATTCCGCCCGCCCCCGTCACCAGCCGGCAGCATTACCTGACACGCAAAGAAGTGGGACGGCTTATCTCTTGCTATCAAGGGCGGAACGACCGAAATTACCTGATTGTGCTGACGTTGCTGCTGCTGGGCTTGCGGGTATCGGAAGTGAGCGCCATCCAATGGAAAAACTTTCAGTGGGACGTGCTGGAGACATCCGTATGGCTTTCGGTCAACCAAACCAAAGGGGGTAAGGACCGGATGGTCAAGGTTCCGGAAACGCTGTGGAAAATGTACCGGGAATACGCTTATCGTCTGGCCGAAGGAGAGCCCCAAGCGGAAATGCGGCTTTTTCCCATCACGGTCCGGCAGATCGAACGCATCGTCAAGACGGCGGGGGAAGTGAGCGGAATCGAAAAAAAGCTGACTCCCCACTGGTTGCGGCACACGAACGCAACGCTGGCTTTATTGCAGGGGGCTTCACTTCAGCAGGTACAGGAGACTTTGGGACATTCGCATATCAATACAACCCAGCGTTATTTACATACCGTAGATTTGATGAAAAAAGGGGCTCCGGACTTTGTAGGAGACTGCTTAAAGGAGTATATTGGATAAACAAGTCCTTTTTCCCTATAAACTTGTGAGTCTTTCGACCGATATCTATTTATATGTCCTGTAAAATTCTACAGAAAAGGAGCGTTCTGTAGATTTATGTCGCATAAGTGATATTGTACGACATCGGCTTTCGTCCTCTGT
>NZ_JCAPET010000078.1:0-10773 GCF_059735245.1 Gorillibacterium sp. sgz306347 | reverse complement strand
GCCCGCCAGGGCATGGGTGGCTAACGGTTGCCACAGCGCTTATTTGCCCCAAAAAGAGAGATTAAAAATTCTAACGGTTGCCACAGCGCTTATTTCCGTTTTTTTGCCTGGTTTTGTCCGTTTTGAGCTAAATAAGCCCCGTGGCAACCGTTAGCGCGGAAAAAGGGCGATTTTGGCCTGAATAAGCCCTGTGGCAACCGTTAGACTTCCCGCACCTTCCCGGCCCCCCTGTTTTACGGACTTGGGAAACAGCAGATCCCCCCCGGCCCCCCTGTTTTACGGACTTGGGAAGCAGCAGCTCAACCTCCCGGCCCCCCCCTCTTTTACGGACGTGGGGAGCAGCGGAACCCTAGAGGAAGAACCGCCGCAACCAAACGTTTTCTTTCGCCCCCCCCCCCCGCAGCAACCAAACCAAACAAAAAACCGGCTCGGGAGACAAGGAGTGTCCTTGCCCCGAAACCGGTTTTCGTCTTCATCGTGCGTCTAGTAGATCGTCCTGCCTTTTTCGTCCGGGATGCCGCTTTTGCGGTAAAAGTAGGTGTTGATGATATCCCGCCATTCTCTGGCGTGCCTGGCCTGTTCGGCCAACCGTTCCGCCGTCTGCGCAAACCAGTCTTCGGGAACGGTTCCCCGCACCGCGTTCCATCTGCCTGGAAGCTCCGCCGCCCGGTCCGCTCCTTCAAAATGGGTATCGTAGATGTGCTGGATGACCGTTTTGCCGGAGTTCAGCCGATGGGTGTAGGGGACGTGGTGGAAAAACAGCAGCAGCTCGTCCGGGCAAGTCGCCAGCGATTCGTAGGTCTCCGTCTGCCGGGGATGGTATTGGCCGGTGTACCCGGTGCCGGTCGCCGTCGTCCGGTCCACGCCGATGCCGTGGCAGTCGGCAAAGTGGTAGGTGCCCCACTTGGCGTATTCGTACCCGTCCACGTTTGGTCCGTAGTGATGGTCCGGGTTCACCATCCAGCCGACGCCAAGGGGGGCGGTGTAGGCTTCATAGATTCCCCAGGAATCCACCAGCATGGAGACAATCTGGGCGTTGCGGGCGCGATCCGATCCGAAGGTCAGGGCCGCCCATTCCTCCGCAATCCCTTCGGCGGTAAGCTCCGGGTTCCAGGCCAGCCGGCCAAAGCCGTACAGGTTCGCCTGGGCCAGCGGATGACCGGTCCAGTTGGAATCGTCGCCGATGTTGGAGACGGCGGCCATGCCCCCTTGCGGACGGCCGTGCCGCTCCCCGCCGGCAATCCGCTGCACACGGGAGAAACGGTCGCCCGGCACCGTCTGAAACTCCAGGATTTCCTTCCACTGGGGGACAAGATAGCACAAATGCCTTTGCTGGCCGGTGTATTCCTGCGTGACCTGAAACTCCGCGACCAGATTGGTTTGCTCCATCGCCCCGAGCAAAGGCGACACGGGCTCGCGCACCTGAAAGTCCATCGGGCCGTTTTTCACCTGAAGAATGACATTGTCGGCAAAACGTCCGTCCAGCGGCTTGAAATGGTCGAACGCCGCCCGGGCCCGGTCGGTGGAGCGGTCGCGCCAGTCCTGCTTGCAGTTGTAGACAAAACAACGCCAGATCACCAGCCCGCCAAACGGCTCCAAAGCCGCCGCCAGCATGTTGGCGCCGTCCGCATGGTCGCGGCCATAGGTAAACGGGCCGGGCCGGTTCTCCGAGTCGGCCTTTACCAGAAAGCCGCCGAAATCAGGGATTGCGGCATAAAGCGCCGCCGCCCGCTCCTTCCACCAGTGCCCGACCGCCGGGTCCAGCGGATCGGCCGTGCCCAGACCGCCGATTTGAAGAGGCGCCGCAAAGTTCACGCTCAAAAAAAGCCGGATGCCGTACGGCCGGAAAACCGCCGCCACCCGCGCTACGTCGGGAATCCCCTCCGCAATAAAGCCGGTTTCATTCGCGTGCACGTTGACGTTGTTGATTGAAACTGCATTGATGCCAACCGAAGCCAGCAGGCGGGCGTACGCCCGGACGCGTTCCAGTTCTTCTTTGATCCGTCCGTTCTCATAAAAGATCGACCGGCCCGCATAGCCGCGTTCAATGCTCCCGTCCGCGTTGTCCCACTGATTGATCATCCGCAGCGGATTCGCCGGGTTTTCGATAACCGTTTCCCCTGCGGACGGGACGCGTCCGCAAGCCAATCTTCGCAGCAGCTCGAAAACGCCGTACAGCACGCCATTCGGCCGAATGCCGGCGATCAAAAAGGAGCCGTCCTCTTCCGCGCGGTAGAGAAACCCCTCCGCCGCTACGGCGGCCGCCTGCTCCGGGCCGATGCGTTCAGCCAAGTCCGGCGTTCCGGCAAACGTGCCCAACCGGACAACGGCCGCCTGCGAAGAAGAACCGGCAATGGCGAGCCGCTTGCCGGTCAAAGCTTCGAGGCCGCGCTTCAGCTCCTCCGCCGCCGTTTCCAGCCCCTCTTCTTCGATAACGATGGCGCAGATTTTCGCTGCGTCCTCGCAATGGCTTGTTCCGCAACCACCGTCAAGCCAAGCCCGGCCGACGGCGGACTCCCTCCCCGCTGTGCCGCTCATCTCCCGCATCCTCTCCCTGTGGCATGAATTCTGTCCGGTTGATTTATTTACCGGTGGGTTTCTCCCCCGGAGAAATACGATAGCCGGTTCTCGCGTTCCTCCGCCTTCGCTCGCAGCCGAATAGCCCCGGTATGTACTCAAACGAGCTTGCCGCCAACTAGTACGCGTCCCCGATCCGAATCGCGCCCGGATCGGGGGAAAACCCGGTCAGCACCGGGTTGGCATAGGTGAAGCCCGGCTGCGTCACCGGCCGCCGCCCTCCGTTTGCCCGATGGCGCGCCAGAAAGCCGGCTTCGGCCGGTGGGCCGCATTAAACAGGAACGGCCAGTTTTTCCGCCCCCGCACCGGAAAATCGTTCAGCCAGGTATAATCGTCCGCCGCACCCCAAAACGTCACCGAGTCGATATACCGGCTGTATGTCCGGAACAGCTTGAACACCGCTTCATACCGCTCTGCTTGAAGCTCCAGCAAGTCTTCGCCCGGTTCCGTCAGATCGGTCCGCCGGTCGTCGAAGCGGAACACCGAAACGTCCAGCTCGGTAATATGCAGACGCATGCCGAGCGAGGCATAAGCTTCAATCGCCGCCTGAATATCCGCAAGCTCGGGATCGTACAGGTTCCAATGCGCCTGGAGCCCGATCCCGTGCACCGGCACTCCGTCATCCAGCAGCGACCGCACCAGTGTGCAGATTTTGTCCCGCTTTACGGGATTGCTTTCGTTGTAGTCGTTGTAAAACAAAAGCGCGTCCGGATCGGCCGCATGCGCCAGACGGAACGCCTCGGCGATAAACCCATCGCCCGCGATCCGCAGCCAGCCGGAATTTTGCCGCAGCAGCTGTTCGCCATCGTCCGACACCGCTTCGTTTACGACGTCCCAAGCGTACATTTTGCCTTTGTACCGGCCAAGCACCGCGTCGATGTGAGTCTTCATCCGGCGCAGCAGCAGTTCACGGTCGGCAGGCTCGCCCGCTTCATTTTGAAACACCCATTCAGGGGTCTGGTTGTGCCAGACCAGCGTGTGCCCGCGCAGCTTCATCCCGTGCTGCCCGGCAAAAGCGACCAGCCGGTCGGCTCCGGTGAAGGTGTAGACGTCCTCTTCCGGGTGCAGCCGCTCGAATTTCATTTCGTTTTCCGCCGTCAGGCTGTTGTACTGCTCCGCCAGCAAAACGGCCTGCGTCCGGAGCGTCTCCGGGTTAACCGCCGCCCCGATCAGGAACTCCCCGGCAAACGCCTCCTTCAGCTTTGGAACGGTCCGCGTATCAAGTTGGCTCATGTGCAATTCCCTCCGTCTTTATGTTCTTCCTGGCGGTTTGCGCTTCCGGTCGGGTGCGCTTCCGTTTGATTTGTGCTTCCGGTCGATTAGAGCTTTCGTTCGGTTGCGCTTCCGTCCGCTCTGCCGATCGGTTCCATTCCCGGCCTTACCCCTTCACGCCGCCCAGCGTCATGCCTTTGACAAAGTATTTTTGCAGGAACGGGTAAACCAGGATGATCGGCACGCTGGCGATAATCGTCATCGTGGCGCGGATCGAGGTCGGCGTCACCGACTGGGACGAATGCTCCGAGCCGGCAAACATGCTGGTGTAGTCCTGGGCGTTCATCGAGGTGTTGGAGCTTTGCAAAATCTTCATCAGCTCGTATTGCAGCGTGCTCAAATTGCCGTAGGACGAATTGTACAGGAAGACGTCAAACCACGAGTTCCACTGCGAGACGGCGGTAAAAAGCGAGACGGTCGCCAGCACCGGCAGGCAAAGCGGAAGCACGATCCGCAAAAAGGTGGCGAAATCGCCCGCCCCGTCGATCCGCGCCGATTCCAGAATGCCTTCGGGCAGCCCTTCGATGAACGACCGGATCACGATCACATTGAACACGCCGATCAGGCCGGGGATGATGTAGACCGCGAAGGTGCCGAGCAGGTTCAGGTCGCGGATAAGCAGAAAGTTCGGAATCAAGCCCCCGCTGAAATACATCGTCAGAATAAAAGCGATCGAAACAAACTTGCGCAGCACGTAATCCTGGCGGCTGATCGTATACGCGACCATGGAGCAGCAGAACACCGACAGGATCGTTCCGGTCACCGTCCGCAGCACCGAAATCATCGTGGCGTTAAAGATCGTGGACTCCTGAAAAACATAATTATAATTGTTCCAGGTGAATTCGCGCGGCCAGAGGTAGATGCCGCCTTTGATCGAATCGCTGGCGGTGTTCAGCGAAACCGCGATCGTATTCAGGAACGGATAAAGCGTCACGACCACGAGGCCGATCATAAACACGATGTTCAGCGTGTCAAAGATGCGGTCCGAAGGCGCGTTGAAACGGGCGTGGCGTTTGTTCGCCGCCGATTTGGCCATTCCGGTTGCCTCCTTTTAGAACAGTCTGTCTTCGCCGAGCCGTTTGGCGATGGAGTTCGCGCTGAACAGCAGGATGAAGCTGACCACCGTTTTGAACATGCCCGCTGCAATCGACAGGGAATAGTTGCCCATCTGAATCCCGTATTTCAGGACGAAAATGTCCAGGTTTTCCGAGTAATCGACGTTCATGCCGTTGCCGAGCAGGTACTGCGGCTCAAAGCCCGATTCCAGCAGGTTTCCGATGTTCATGATCAAAAGAATCACGATAACCGATTTGATGCCGGGAAGCGTGATGTGCAGGATGCGCTGAAGCCGTCCCGCTCCGTCGATCTCCGCCGCTTCGTATTGGGCGGGGTCGATGCTCGTCATGGCCGCCAGGTAAATGATCGTGTTCCAGCCGACGTTTTTCCACACCTCCGAGGCGCCGAGAATGCCCCAGAAGTATTTGCCTTCGCCCAGCCAGAGGATCGGTTCCTTGATGATGCCGAGCCACATCAGCAGCTCGTTGATAATCCCGCCGTCTGCGGATAACGCCGTGGAGATAATGCTCGCGGCCACCACCCACGAGATGAAGTGCGGCAGGTAGCTGATCGTCTGGACCACGCGCTTGAACGCGATGTTGCGCAGCTCGTTCAGCAGAATCGCCAGTGTAATGGCAGTAAAAAAGCCGAGAAACAAATTGATAAAGCTCATCGCCAGCGTGTTGCGCATGACCAGCAGGAAGTGATCGTCCTGAAAAAGAAACCGGAAATGCTTGAAGCCGACCCATTGCTGCTCGAACATCGAGCGGTTGGGGCGGTAATCCTGAAAGGCGATGCTCCAGCCCCAGAGCGGCACGTACTTGAAAACAAACAGCCAGATCAGAAAAGGCACCGACATGAACACCAGCGTTTTCTGCTTGATCAGCTTTTTCATAAAACCGTTTGAACGGACGGACGTATTTCCGATTGCCGCCGCCTGGGCAGGCGGGGCCGGCTGTGTCAAAGGGTCCACGGCTTTTGTCTCCTTCCTCTCCCATCCGGTGCGAAAAACCGGAAAGCGGGCGGCGGGACCGGCGGAAGGACGGCGTTACCGCCCGTCCATTCCCTATGCCGATGCCTCCGCCCGCCTTGCGCCGGCTTGTCTTCCATCGCCGGAACGGGGGTTATTTGCCTTCCGCGACGGCGATCTTCTTGGCGATTTCCTGCGTCATGAATTCCTCATAGCCCTTGTAGTCCAGCTTTTCGAATTCCTTGATGTACTCGTTCCACAGGCCTTCAAAGTCGGCCGGATCGGCGAGGACCATTTTCGGATAGTATTTTCGCTGGAGGTCGCCTTTCTTCTGGTTGAAGATTTGCGCCGGCGAGCCTTGGTCGACCGGAATGCTCCAGGCGGGATACCAGGGGCGGTCGTCCGGTTGGGCAAACAGCTCGGAGAACGATTGAACGCCGTATTTCTCCAGGAGCAATTTATCTCCGTCGGTGTAGGACATCTGCGCAACCTCGGGCTGGCGGCCGACCGAAAGCGAATTGCCGTCCGGAAGCGTAGAGCCGTTGCCGTAACGCGGCCAGTTGTACTCGAAGTAGGTGAAGCCGAAGTCCTGCTTGAATTTCTCTTCGTTGTACTGGGCAATTTGCTCTTCTGTGCGGTAGAACCGGCCTTCTTCGTTCACTTCATAGGTTTCGCCCTTGACGCCCCAGTTGGACAAAATTTGATTCTCGTCGCTCAGCAGGTTGTCAAAGAATTTGATGATCCGCACCGGGTCCTTGGCGCTGACGGTAATGCCGACGCCCCGGTTGTTGATAAAGGACGGCGGGTCCAGGTATTGGTCCTTCGTGTCTTTGTCATACACAATGGGCAGGCCCATGTATTCCAGATCGTCGTTTCCGCTTGCCAGTGCGGCTTCATGCAGGTTGTTCAAAGCTTGCCCGGCCTGCCAGCGGTAATCGAAAAACCCGAGCACTTTGCCGGAAGCGAGCTTCGCCAGGTATTGGTCATAGTTGTCGACAAAGGAGGACTTGTCGTACAGCCCTTCGCTGTTCAGTTTGTTCAGCTCTTGCAAAAACCGCTTGGTGATGTCCTGGTTGGCGTAATCCGTCGCCTTGTGCGTCTGCATGTCCACAACAACCCCGCCGTCGTTCGGATAGCCGGCCAGGTGCATGGGCGCGTTGGTAAAGGCGAAAAATTTGTCCTGGGTCGTCAGCGACAGGAACCCGGTCAAGTCGTCGGAGGAATGCTTCTTGGCGTAATCCCGGATCAGCTGGAGATACTCCTCCAGCGTCTTGACTTTGGGGTAACCGGCTTCCTTCAGCACGCGGCGCTGAATCCAGAACGCCCCCTGCTCCAGGTTGGGCGCCGGGAGGTATTCCCCGACCGTGGCGCTTAACGGAAGAAAGTAAATGTTGCCGTCTTCGGCTTTCATCAGGTTGTAGTAAGGGCCGTACACCCGTTTGATGTTGGGTCCGTATTGGTCGATGAGTTCATTCAGCGGAATAAAAGCTTCGGCGTCCAGCAGCTTGTCGATCGTTCCTTCCGGCACGATAACGTCCGGATAGTTGTTGCTGGCGATAAAGGTGCCGATTTTTGTGTTGGCATCCCCTACCAGATACTCGATTTTCCAGTTGACCCCCGTTTGGTCCTCCAGAATTTTGCCGATGCGCGTCTGATTGGTGTTGATGTCTTTGCCTGCGTTTGCGTTGAAGTAGCTAAAGGTGACTTTCTCTTGCGACGTTTCCCCCGAGCCGGTGGCCGCCGCGTTTGGGGAGTTTTCTTTTTCCCCGCTGCTTGAGCAGGCCGGAAGCATGGACACTGCAAGCGCCAGGGTGAGACAACCAAGCCAAAACCGTTTTGTCTTCATTCGTTTGCTTTTCCCCTTTCCCCTCATGCGTTTTGTAAGCACTTTCATTGTAAAACGAAGCGACCCGTTTGGTTACCTGCCAAAGTTTAGGTTCTACTTAGAAATGTTTAGAAGTTGGAATCGAGACGGTAATCCGGGTCCCTTCGCCCGGAGCGCTGTCGAAGTCCATTTCAAAATCGCCGCCGTAATACAGCCGGAGCCGGTAAATCACGTTCTGAATGCCAACGCGCTCGCCCATTTCCTCCGTCCGTTCCAGGTAGCCGCGCAGCCGGGCGACCTGCTCTGCATCCATGCCGACCCCGTTGTCCCGCACGGTGTAAATCAGCCGGTCCTCCTGCCGGGAAGCCGTCACCTCGATGACGCCGCCGTGCTTGATCGGCTCGATGCCGTGAATGCTGGCGTTTTCCACCAGGGTGACGATCGCCATTTTGGGCAGCAGAAGCTGCTCTTCGCCTTCCGTTGAGACCACAGAATAAGCGATCTTGTCACCGAACCGGTACTGCTGGATTTCCAGAAAGCAATCGACGAACTCCAATTCTTCCTTCAGCGTAATCAGGTCCCGGTTCCAGACCAGGGAGTTGCGGAACAGCTTCGCCATGTTGCGGATAATCCGGGCCGTCTCGTTCTCATCCTTCATCAAGCTGCGCATGCGGATCGTTTCCAGGGCGTTGAACAAAAAATGCGGATTGATCTGGCTTTGCAGCGCGTTCAGCTGGGCGTTCCGGCTTTGAATTTCCAGGTTCTTTTTCTGGATGTCGGCCAGGTACACGTCGTCGATCAGGCTTTTGATCTGCAGCGTCATGCGGTTGAACTCGCCGGTCAGTTGGCCGATTTCGTCCCGCGAATCGGGCTGGTCGATGGTGCTGAAGTTTTGGTTTTTCACCTTTTTCATATGCTTGAGAATCCGCACCAGCCGCACGTTGATTGAACGGGTGATCCAGTAAATGATGACCGTGGGCACCACAATGTTGATGCAGGTCAGGACAATGACGAAGTTTCGCGATTTGCGCACCTCTTGCAGCACCTCGTTTTCCGAGATAGCCGCCGCCAGTCCCCAGCCCGCCAGCTCGCTCCCCGGCCCGAAGGAATTGCGAAATACGAGCGTGCTGCCGGGAAACGTCAGCGCGTCGAACGACCGGTCGTTCTCGGGCTGGTACGCGGAATCGGTTGTATATTCGATAAGGCCGGCGTCGTTCAGCAGGTAGACATTCCCCTGCAGGTTCAGGTTGCCGAAAATTTGCCGGACGGACGCGGCGCGCATGTCGATTTTGAGAATCTTCTCGAAGCCGTTCGCGGAGGGGTAATAATTCATCCGGCGGATGACGCTGAACGTTCCGTTTTCGCCGGGCAGCAGCAGAGGCTTCTGGGTCCGGTTGAGCCGGAGCTTTTGGTACCAGGGGCGCGTCCGCACCTCGTCATTGATTTGGGTCAGGCCCCCGGAATACAAAAGCGTCGGGTTGTCCACGTACACCTCGATGGCCTGCACCGAATTGTACATGGAGCTTTGCGAGTTGAGGATGCGGCGCAGGTAGCCGTCGTACGCCCCGACGTAATCCCCCGGGTTGTCGTACCGGGTTTCGATGATCTCGTCCAGCAGGTAATCCGAATAAAACACGTTTGAAACCTCCAGCGTGTCCCGGACCTCGCGTTCAAATTCGTTTTTGATCTGGCCGACCGCGCGCGTGATGTCCCGCGTCCGCTGCTCCTTCACGTTCTCCGTGGTCACGTCATAAAAAATAAGGTTGGTCAGCAGAATCGGCACCAGCACGCACATAAAATAAAGCAGCAGCATCTTGTTGCGCAGCCGGACGTTGTTCCAGCGGAACGTGTGCTTCATGGCTTCTCCTCCGAAGAAGCCGCTTCTTCTTCTGTTAGCCGCTGGCGGTAGATAGTCGGGGTCAGGCGCTCCAGCTTCTCAAACTGGGTGACAAAATAATCCGCATTGGAAAAGCCGACCCGTTCCGCCACTTCATAAATGCGGAGGTCGGTCTGCCGCAGCAGCCGTTTGGCCTCCTGGATGCGCAGCTGGAGCAAAAAGTCGTTAAAATATACCCCGTAGGTCTTTTTGAAAAGCTGCCCGAGGTAAACCGGATTGAGGTAAAATTGCGCCGCGATGCCTTTCAGGCTCATGTTCGGCGTCTGGTAGTTGGCTTCGATGTAGGCGCGGATTTTCTGAATGCCCCCGCGCTGGGTATCTTTGCGCAGTTCGGCGATGTAGCGGGAGCTTTCGGCCGCAAAGGCGGCAAACAGCCGCTTCAGCTCGCCGAGCGACAGGTTGAGGTCGTGCCAGCCTGCAATCGGCGGCCAGCTTGCAAGGGACTGCTCGTTCCCGTCCATGCTGCGGATGATCCGCAGCACGCCGAGCGTGCAGTGGTGAAGGTTCATCTTGATCGCCTCGGGCGCGAAGCGGTCCCGCCGGAACACGGCGAACAATTCGTCCACCGCCGCATGCAGCCCGTCTGTCCGCTGCTCCTCCAGCGACTCGATGAACCGGGTGTACAGCTCCGGCTCGATCCCCCGGTATTGCAGCGGCTCCGGCTCGCCTTCCGGCAGCACGATGCCGTCCGCGTCATGCAAATATTTGCGCTGCAGCGCCTCCTTGCCGCTCTCAAAAGCGAGGCGGAAGCTGCGCAGCCCCTGAAACGGCTCGCCCGCGTAGAGGAAAACGCGCTTCACATGCGCCTCCAGGCGCTTTTGAAGCGCTTCCATAAAGCCGCGGATGCGCCCGCCGTACGGCCGCAGCACCGCCTCCGGCACCAGCAGCCCCAGCCGCCCCCGGTGCTCGTGCACCGGCACGGCGGCCGCGCTTCCCGCGAGCGCGGCCGTCTCGCGCAGCACCAGCTCGCGGAAGCGCGCGGCGGTCATGGGCTCGCGGGCGGGCGGGGCGGCCGCGAGCGGGCCCGGTGGCGCAGCGGCCGCGGGCGGGCCCGGTGGCGCGGCGGCCGCGGGCGGGCCGGAGGGCGCAACGGCCGCGGGCGGGCCCGGTGGCGCAGCGGCCGCGAGCGGGCTCGGAGGCGCAGAGGCCGCGGGCGGGCCCGGTGGCGCGGCGGCC
>NZ_JCAPET010000077.1:0-12281 GCF_059735245.1 Gorillibacterium sp. sgz306347 | reverse complement strand
CAGGAGGTTAACGAGAACCCTGTTCCTTTTCGCTGGACGTATGGAGTAGAAGGACGACTGTAAAAACGTTATTTTAGGATCTATCTACTAGAATGGATCGCTAACCGGCTTGAGGAGATAGATGGTAATTCTCTCGCAAGGGAGCTTTTGGGGAGAAGAACTAACCAGTTTTCAATGCGTTTATAATAGGATAACTAGCAACAGGTTGATTATGGTCAGATACCGCCATGATTAACCTGTTTTTTATATGTCCAGATTAACTTAACGGAAACAAGCCTGGAAGATGCATTCAATAATATCCAACTTTTCCGGAATAGTATGGATTGGATCATTGTTATACTTTGGTGCTGTTGGTACAATCAAGCTGGCGGAGATTATAAGTGTCCTTAGAACTTGGTTGTGTGTCATGATAGATCCCGCTTAGAGGGGTTGAAAATAAAACTGGGCACTCAATTGAGTATCAATAGGATGGGAGGAGGACAAAAATGGCGACTTTGCAATCACCTATCAATGAAAAGTTCGAAGAGCTTTTAAATGAAAGCAATGAACGATTTGATAATGGCAGCTATGAAGAGTCTATTTTGTTGTTAGAAGAAGCTTGGGATTTAATACCGGAACCAAAAGGTATTTATTGCGAAGAAAGCTATCATTTGGTAAAGGATATTGTGGCCACTTGCTTGATAACAAACGATCTTAAGAAGGCAAAAGTATGGGCGGGTAAAATATTTTTAACGGGATTTGATCGAATTGATTCGGGCGATAAGGAATTTATTTCGGGTAAAGTGGCTTTTGAATTAGGAGAGTGGGAGACGGCAAAAGAGTTTTTTCGCATTGCAAACAGGAAATCAGAGGGGAGATGTTTTGGAAATCCGGAAGACGCTAAATATCTGAAATTTCTTAATTAGGTAACCGTTGGATTTTCAGTTAGCCGGGGGGATTGAAAAAATGAAGCAAGTAATCCTGTCGATCTGCATCTTAATCTTCAGTGGGATTTTAAATGGTTCACTATCAGAGCAACAGACTTATACCGGATATCTTTCTATTGAGGGGGATACGCTTAAGATTGACGACTTTGAGTTTATAACCTCCGAAAATAAGGAGAGAATCCGGGAATTGGGGCTAACCGCATTGGATATGCCCAATGGCTATTATATTCATAACGAGACAGAGGATAGAAAGAGCTTTACGCTTGACGAGAAGACCCACTATACTTTTTACGACACCTCCAACCTTTTTGTAAAGGAAGAGGATGATAAAAAGTATTTCACCACAAGCCGGAAAGAATTTGAGACTTTTCTGTATAGAGGGAAGGATGTTCCCCTCCGAACGCCCTTTGAGATAGTAACCCAGGGGGAGAAGGTTGTTTCGGTAACGGAGATCTTTGTTAACTAACGCTCCGATGGGCGTTCGTTATTGCGATTGCGCGCACAACGGTGCAGGAAGTCTATACCCTAAACACGTTTCCGCTACATAAAGAGGTTGCAATAAAACAGCTTGATTATGGGTCCGGTATCACCATGATCGGGCTGTTTCTGTTGCCATCGGTTTCTTGCCCTTTTCATCGGGAGGCAGACTAGCGCGCCCCATCCCTTTGCGATACGCTCCCATTTTTCCTGCTGCATGCGGACCGGTTAACTGCCGATAATAGGAGAGTACATATATCGATAACCCGACCGAAGGGATAGGCCGACTTGAAGACCGCGCGCAAAGTGTTTTTGCCTGTATTGGTTCCCCTGCTTTTCTTGGCGCTCTCTTATTTGATGCTTCTTAAAGCGGCTGACATGACCAAGCCGCAGCTTGATCTTCTGACCGTTTCCCCGTATGTCATCCTGCTTGCCGGGGGCGTCATTGCCTGGAAGTTTAACCGCAGCCGGGAGCTGTTTGCCATGCTGCTCTTTGGCGTTGGGCTCGCGTGCTTGTCGGAGCTGCCCGTGAGGCTGGCGGGGCTCGACCTGCACCGGCCGGCGGTTTCGTTCCTGCTCGGCGTGGCCCTTCCGCTTAACCTCGCTTTCTTTTCCCTGCTGCGGGAGCGGGGGATCGTCAGCCTGTGGGGGCTCCTGCGGCTTGGCTTCATTGCCGCGCAGTTCGCCGCGCTCCTGCGGTTCAGTCAGGCCGGCCATACGGCCTGGCTGCCCCGCTTGCGCGGCAGCCTGCTTCCGGCAAACCTGGAGCCGGGCCTGGCGCTTCCTTTGCCGCCGCTTTCCTTGCTCGCCTTTGCGGCCGCCGTGCTGACGCTGCTTCTCCGGCTCCGCTCCAAACGGTCCGCGCAGGACATTTCGTTTCTGGCCGTTCTGGCGGCGGTATTCTATGTTTTTGCGGCGGGCAAAGGCAATCCGGCGGAGTCGGCGCTTCTGGCCATCGGGTTCGGCGGTGCGGGTCTTATTCTGATCGCCTCCATCCTCCGGGATTCGTACGCAATGGCGTTTACGGACGAGCTGACCGGGCTGCCGTCCCGGCGGGCGCTGAAGCAGGACATGATGAAGCTCGGCTTCAGCTACAGCATCGCCATGCTGGATGTGGATCATTTTAAAAAATTCAACGATACGCACGGCCACGATACCGGGGACGATGTGCTGAAGCTGGTCGCTTCCGTCATCCGGGAGGTAAAAGGCGGGGGCAAGGCGTACCGCTACGGCGGTGAGGAGTTTACCGTTTTGTTCCGCAACAAGACCTGCCAGGAGGCGATGCCCTACCTGGAGGAGTTGCGGGAGACCGTTTCCCAAAAAGGCTTCGTCCCGCGCGGAAAGGAACGGAGCAAAAGCGGAAAAGGCGCAAAAAAGCCGGCCCGTCCGAAAACGCCCAAAGAGCTGTTCGTCACCATCAGCATCGGCGTTTCTCAAAAAAGCGACACCAGCCGGAAGCCGGACGACGTGATGAAAGCCGCCGACAAAGCCCTTTACCGGGCAAAGAAAAAAGGCCGCAACCGCGTCAGCAAATAGACGGCCGGGGCCTTGATCCGATTTTCATTTAAGTTCGGTAAAAAGCCGAATCTCTTCTTTTTCCGAACGAAAGCCCACGCTTTCGTAAAGTGCAAGGGCGGAGTCCACGGCGGGAAGAGGCTCCCGAAGATCGCGCCGCAGGCGGTAGAGCCGGTCCAGCGGCCGGAAGCCGAGCTGCTCGGAAAAAGCCAGCTCCGCCTGCTCCGAAGCATCGTAACCGACGCACAGAGCCGTTTCCCGTTCCGGCGGAAGCGACTCTTTTAGCTGCAAAGCCCTCTCATATAAAGAGAGATCGAGCGCTTGCAGCAGAACAGCGTCGGATTCCCGCCCCGGTTCGGTTTTTACATTGGCATCTATCTCGGGTCTGCATTCAGTCGTGTAGGCTAGCGGCGCTATGTTGATTACCCCGACCTAGCCTTTGGCGATCATGCGGCCGTTTTCGAATACGCAAGCTGTGTTTTGCCAGTATGGTCCATTCCGTTTTGTTTACGGTCATTTGCTATCTCCTTTGCGCATCGTTGCGAGGCATATGCAACGGCGAAGGAATGAAAAGAATCAAGAGCCGCTGATTTTGACCGATTTGTTCCCGATGGGCGGCGGCCGCTACGGAGTTGTGTTTCGTCCCCAACCGAAGGGGCAGTCGGAGCCCCGCGAATTCCTTGTACTTCTGATGGAGTAGCGGGGGTGGGGCGGCGGAGCATTTCCCCGATACAAAAGAACCGCCCGTTTGGTAAAATAAAGGTGCGAGCCGTTGGCATTGATCATCGCGGGTATCCGCTGAAAGGGGGAGCAAGATGTCTTTTTTTGACAAATTGGGCGAGAAATTAAGCAGCACGGGCAAAGACGTCGCAAAGAAAACGAAATCCCTGACGGATCTGACCAAGCTGAATCTCCAGATCAACGGGGAAGAAGACAAGCTGCGCGACGCTTATGTGGAAATCGGCAAGCTGTATTACGAGCTTTGCGGGGAGGAGCCGCATGATGCGCTCCGGACCCGCTGTGAAACCGTAGCCGCATCGTTGGGGCGGATTGAAGAGCTGAAGCGGCAGGTGCATGCAATCAAGGGGCTGAAGGCTTGCCCGCAATGCGGCGCGGAAATCCCCGCCGGCTCGCGGTTTTGCGGCAAATGCGGGGCGAAGACGGAAGAAGAAGCGGTCATTGTGGCGGAAGCGGAGCTGGTGGAGCCGGAAGCCAAAGCCTTTTGCGCCGATTGCGGGCGGGAGCTGCCGGCGGAAGCGCAGTTTTGCGACCATTGCGGACGCAAGGCGGAGCCCCGGGACGGCCAGCTCTAGGAGCATGTCCCGGAACGCCGGTGGGCGGGCTGTCCGCCGCGCCCAATGGAAAGGCCATCCCGATGCGGGGGATGGTCTTTTCTTGTTTTTGCGGGAGATAGGCAAGGAGGCTTCCGTAACGGCAAAGCGTTTCGCTTCGGCCTCGTCTATAACATCACCTCCCTTTACCGGTGTGAAGTCGATTACAGGCATCGCTTTCCGCGACACGGTATGATGAAGGTTCAGACAGAGCCAAAGGGGACACCAGACATGAAATATTCCATCGGGGAATTTGGTTCGATCCTGGGGATTACGGCGGATACGCTTCGCTTGTACGAAAAGCACGGCATCGTAGAGCCGTACAAGGACCGCACCAACCACTACCGCTATTACAGCGACCTCGACGTCCGCAACCTTTTGATGAGCCGGTGGTACCGGAGCATGCGCATCCCGCTGCAGGAGGTGGGCGGGCTGATGAAGACGTCGTCCGCCGGAAGCATTCTCGGCAAAATCCGGGGGACCGCCGAAGCGCTGGAGGAAGAAATCGAAGCCGGCTTGCGGCTGCTGCGCCGGATAAGAACGATTGAGGCCGAGCTGGCCGAGGCGGAGCAGTCGCTTTTCCGCTGTGAAGTCAAGGAGATCCCGGCCATGTACCGGCTGAAGCAAACGGACCGCAACGATCTGCTGATGCTCGATTTCCTGAAAGAAAC
Source organism: Gorillibacterium sp. sgz306347 (assembly GCF_059735245.1). Classification (NCBI taxonomy): domain Bacteria; kingdom Bacillati; phylum Bacillota; class Bacilli; order Caryophanales; family Paenibacillaceae; genus Gorillibacterium; species Gorillibacterium sp. sgz306347. The sequence goes on along the minus strand of NZ_JCAPET010000077.1, from coordinate 7,361 downwards.
CGTCAACGAGTGGATGGAGCTGCTGCCTTATACGTTTTTCTCATTTCGGATGGACCGGGAGCCTCTGGTCTGCGGAGGAGAAAGCTGCCCGTACAGCTGGGGCATTGCCCTGCATGAGGAGGACGCGCAGCTTCTGGGCGTCTCGCTTGACGAGCATGTGGAATATGTTCCGGCCGCAACCTGTGTGACCGCGGTGATCCGGGCGCCTGAAAGCGAGTTTATTGAGCCGGGGACGATCCGGTTTTTGCTCGCCTATGCGGAAGAGAACGGCCTTGCGGTTTCCGGCGACATAACCGGAAAGCTGCTCCTGACCGAAAAAGAACAAGGCGCCAGCCGCTCGTATCTGAAGTTTTTTCTTCCGGTTTCCGTTCGCACATAGGAGGCGGAATGAACCTTTTTTCACAAAAGGCTTGACCTTGGTGCCGCACCAATGTTTTACACTCTCCTTGTAACGGTTTGTTACAATCACATCACGGGGAGAGACCATTCATGAAGGGACGGAACACCATTCACAAAGGGCTGCTGGTCGGCACAAGCCTGCTGCTTGCGGCTTCGCTGCTCGGAGGCTGCAAGAAAAACACAGCGGCTTCCCCCGCGCCATCGGCTTCGGCGGAAGCAAGCGCCACGGCGACGGCCTCAGCTTCGCCTTCTTCGGCGGGCGCTTTTAAAGCCGGGACTTATACCGGAGAAGCGGAAGGAAAGGACGGCATCGTAAAGGTCGAGGTTACGATGAGCGAGCCGAACAAAATCGACGACATCAAGATCGTCAGCCAGACGGAAACGGGCGGGCTCGGCGATTCGGCGCTGGAGAAGGTCAAGGAGCAGATTCTGAACGGGCAGAGCCTGGCGGTCGATGCGGTCAGCGGCGCCAGCTTGTCCAGCAGCGCCATGGTAAGCGCGGTGGAAGCCGCCGTGAAGCAGTCGGGCGCCGATGTGGCGGCCCTCAAGGTGCCGGTCAAAAAAGCGGGCGAAGGCAAAACGGAGCAGCTGAGCGCGGATGTCGTGGTCGTCGGCGCGGGCGCGTCCGGCGTTTCGGCGGCGGTGACCGCTGCCGACAATGGCGCAAAAGTGATTCTGCTCGAGAAAACGGCCGTCATCGGCGGCGCGAGCAACCTGTCGTGGGCGGGCAAGTTTTACAATTCCTCCGCGGCGGTGGACAGCGGGCTGAAGGTGGAAGTGGAGAAGGAAATCGCCGACTGGATCCTCAACAACCACTGGCGCGTTGATGCGGCGGCCATCCGCCAATATGTCACGAAGTCGGGCGAAACCTATGATTGGCTGGCCAAAAAAGGGTACCAAACGACGTTCCTGAATTTCGCCGGCGAACCGCTTCATGTGCTGCCGGACTATTCGAAGCGTGAACCGGCGCTCCGCAAGATGCTGAACGCTTCGGTGGAGCAAAACGGCGGCCAGGTGCTGACGGAAACGCCCGCCAAGAAGCTCATCGTCAACGATGCCGGAGAGGTCACAGGCGTCATCGCCGAAAAAGCGGACGGCACCACGCTGGAGATCACGGCCAAAAGCGTCGTGATGGCGACAGGCGGCTATGCGGCCAACGCCGAGATGGTCAAGGAAAGCTTCGGCTTTGAAGGCATCAACGGCGGCCTCGGGCAAAACGTCGGCGAAGGGCTCCAGATGGCATGGGAAGCCGGAGCGAAGGTGCCGGACAACTTTGGCGGCCAGATGCTGCACCAGACGCTGGCGAGGGCAACGGCCAAGCTCAAAGGCCAATACGAGCCTTTCCAGGCAAGCTACCCGCTGATGCTGACGTACCTGCCCAACTTCATGAACGTTGGCCCGTCGGGCGCCCGCTTCCGCGACGAAGCGGCGACGCTGACCTCGGTCGCGGCCGCCAACACCAGCGCGTTTAACGGCCCTTATCACCTGGTCATTGTGTCGCAATCGCAGCTGGATGCGCTTGCCGCCAAGGGGATGAACGGCGTCAAGGCCCCCTCGCTGCCGGGCATGCCGCCGGAATTTTACGCGGAGTTTGCCGGCCAGTTCACTTTGGAGAACCCGTGGAAGGACGTTCAGAAGGTTTTTGATTCGATGGTCGCAAATGGGGACGGCTTCAAAGGAAACACGGCGGAAGAGCTGGCGAAAAACGCAGGAATGGACCCGGCGGTGTTTGCCGAGGCGTTCAAGAACTATACCAAGGCGACCCATACCGGAGCGGATGCGGAATTCGGCAAACCGGCGGAATACCTGCAGCCGATGGGCGAAAACGGCCCGTACTACGCGGTTGTCGCCGAGATCAACAACCTGGGTTCGGTCGGCGGCCTGCTGGTTAACACCAAATTCCAGGTGCTGAACGACAAACGTGTGCCGGTCAAAGGCCTCTACGCCGTCGGGTTGGAGTCCGAAGGCGTACTGTTTAACGATACTTATGTCGGCAACGGCGTTGGCATCGGCTACTCCTTCACCTCCGGCCGTCTCGGAGGGGAAAGCGCGGCGAAAAACGCGCTGGATGCCGCCAACTGACCCGTTTGGCGGGCCGGCAAATCGGCACGGGACATGCTTGCCCGAACGGGCACCCGTCCCGCATTACAATTGCATTTCAGAAGCGCCGTTTGGCGCGCAAAGGCTGCCGGGCAAGTGCCGGCAGCCTTTTCTGTGCAGCCCGCTTCCAGAAACTTGCTGTTACGAATCCCGGGGGCCGGGTAAATAGACATGTGTCAACGCAACCTTTTTCCAATAAAGCTCAAGAGGAGGAATTCGACATGGCAACCAACAAGATCACAGGTGTATTCAACTCAGAGCAGGACGCCGTTCGGGCCATCGAAGAGCTGCAAAGGCAAGGCATTGCGAAGGACGACATTTCGGTAATCGGCAAAAACAAAGACGATGTGAAAGATATGACCGAGACAACCGGCACCAAAGCGCCGGAGGGATTGGCGACCGGGGCGGCGACCGGCGGCTTGCTCGGCGGCGTCACCGGACTTCTGGCCGGCCTTGGCGCTTTGGCAATCCCGGGCATAGGGCCGATCGTGGCGGCTGGGCCGATCGCGGCCACCTTGACGGGCGCCGCTGTAGGCGCCGGCGCCGGCGGGCTTGTCGGCGGCCTGGTTGGCATGGGCATCCCGGAGGACGAAGCAAAGGAGTACGACGCTTACGTCAAGGAAGGGAACTATCTGGTTCTGGTTGATGCGGAAGCCGGGGAACGCGGAACCGTTTATGAAATATTCGGCAAACACCATGCCGTAAACGTACCGAACTATAACCGGGGCATGGAGGAGGCAGCCCTGGCGGACGACAACGCGGCGTTCGAATCTGGCCAAGACTGGTCCGACGCGCCTTCGGATATGGCCCGTACGGCGACGGCTTCCGAATCCCGGAATCCGGCGGCGCTGTACGGCGATCATACGGACCGTTCGGGCGCTTACACCGGGACGGAGAGTACGGGCTATTCCGCTCCGGCGGACGACTACGCGGATGTCCGGGAAACGGACGCTTACGCCCGCGATTGGGGAACCGAAACGGATGCCTATGCCCTTGATAACGAATCCGGAGAGGCTTATGCGCGAGGAAGCGATACCGTCTACGGGGAACAGCTGGAGGACCGGCATGTGCCCATCCGGGAGGAGCGTCTGGATGTGGAGAAAAGCCGGCAGCAAACGGGGGAAGTAACCCTCCGCAAGGAAGTCATTGAGGACGAGAAGACCATTCATGTCCCGGTTAGCCGGGAAGAAGTCGTCATCGAGCGCAAGCCGGTTTCCGATTTTGCCGGCGACAGGCAGGCAGCCCCGATCGGCGAAGAGGAAACCATCCGGATTCCCGTAAGCGAAGAAAAGGTGGACGTGCATAAAAACACGGTCGTCACCGGCGAAGTTTCCGTGGGCAAACGGACTGTCGAGGAAACCGAGCAGGTCCGGGATAAAGTAAAACGCGAGGAAGTGCGCGTGGAACGCAGCGGGGACACGGTGGTCAAAGGGGAAGAGGGGTTAACCCGCAAAAGCCGGGGCCTCGACCTTGACGGCGACCTTGACGGTAAGTAATGGACGGCGGGAATCCAAGGAGACCCCAGGTCAACTTGGTTAACCTTAAGGCGAGCCGAAGGCACTTGGTCAACCAATAAGAAGGACGGCCGGGCATTTGCTTCTTGGCTAGAGAAGAGCGTTCTGCCGCAAGGGCAGGCGCTCTTCTTTGCTTTCGTTTCGGCTCGGGTTGGGGCGCGGCGGTTGGGATGCCGCAGGCCGGCGCTGTATGCCACCGCCGGATTTCATCCATACTAAGCCGACGATCCGCATTGGGGGGCCTGATAATCGTGAGCTTGAGCTGGATCATGGCGGCGGCGCTGTTTTTATCGCCCGGGCCGCTTCCCGGTCTGGTTTCCATAGAGCAGGAAGGAACGCCGGTGGACACCGTTGCGGCACGGGATTATCTGCAGCCGTTCGTCGGCGTGCCGCTTGTGGACGAAGAGAGGTTCGCCCGGCTTGCGGATGACATCTCCGGCAAGGTGGACATTCCTCCCCGGGATGCCGCATTTGGCGGCAATGGGGAAATTCAGCCGGAGCGGGACGGTATCCGCCTTGACCGGACTGTATTCCGGGACCGGTTTTACCGGGCCGTTTACGAAGGGACGCCCGGACGCATCGAGGTGCCGCTGGCGAAGGCCCGCGCCCGGGTAGACGGCGAGCTGCTGCTCGCGATCCGGGCCAAGCCCGTTGCGCAGTATGCGACCTATTACAACCCGGGTAATAAAAACCGTTCCCAGAACATCGTTCTGGCCGCAAAAATGCTCAACAACCAGGTGGTTTTTCCCGGGGAACGGTTGTCGTTCAACAAAACCGTCGGCAAGCGGACGGCTGAAAAAGGCTATCTGCGTGCGCCAGTCATTGTGCGCGGGGAATATTCGGGCGACATCGGAGGCGGCATCTGTCAGGTTTCTTCGACGCTCTACAATGCCGCCGACCGGGCCGGCATGAAAATCGTAGAGCGGCATTCGCACAGCCGGAGCGTGTCCTATGTCCCTTCGGGCCGCGATGCAACCGTCAGCTGGTACGGCCCGGATTTTGTTTTTCTTAACCCGTATAACCAGCCGGTGCTGATCCGCACTTACGCGGGCAGCGGCCAGATCCGGGTCGTTTTTTACGGGCCGGAAGCGTTGAAAGCCCGGCCGCACGAGGTGCCGGGGGCATCCAAGAAGCTGCCCGAGGAAGTGCCCGCCGCTCCGCAGCCTGATCCTTACGCTCCTGGGCTCTCCGGCTCGGGTTAACCGTGCTGCGGCGGCACGTCTTGGTTTTAAAGGAGCCGTTCCATCCCGCAGCCCGTGGCAGGGGCTGCGGGATTTTTTTGCGTTTGCGGGAATCAGGGGGGGCAGAAGGGAAACGTTCGTTCCTTGTCGAATTAGAGGAAAGGATGGAAAGGGACGGAAAAGGGGCTCCGAACGTATGAAGCGGCGGATCAAAAGAAAGCGTATGATTCAGGGAGGCTTGCTTCTGCTGCTTTTTTTGGTAGCGGCGGGCGGTACGGCGGCCTACTATAAATATCCGATCGCATTAAAGGCGGGACGGACGCCGGTAATCACGGAACAGCCGGTTGCGGACCGTTTTTTGACTGCCGCTCAGGTACGGTCCGACGCGGAACAGATGGCGGCGTTCCTGGAGGACGTGCATCCGGCTTTTCTGGAGAAGCCGTCCCCGGCTTATCTTACGGAGAAGGAACGGTATCTGTCTTCCGCAACCGAGGGCATGACCGTGGGCGAATTCCGGCTGGCGACAAGCCGGTACTTGAGCGTCCTGAACGACGGGCATACGCATCTGTATTGGGAAAGCGGTCCCGAGCTTGAGGTGAGCTGGGAATGGCGGAACGGGGGCCTTTTCCTGCTGCCCGGAGGGAAGCTTCCCGCAGGAGCGGAGGTGAGGGCCGTCGGCGGGGTGCCCATTTCCCGGGTAATGGAGAAGGTGGACGAGCTGTTTCCGGCCGAAAACGATTCCGCTACCGCCTTGAATTTTGTCACCCACGCCAAGCGGAAATCCGTCCTGGAGGCGGCGGGGGCGGAGGCCGGCGGTCCGGTTGTTCTGGAGCTGAAAGCGGACGGCGAAGTGCGGCAGGCGGGCATCCCATACCGGTTAACGGAGCAGGCGGCCGTTCAAAACGGGCTGCCTGACGCAGAAAGCCGGAGGGAGGGCGATTTTTTTATCGTCACCCTGCGGATCTGCCAAACGGGCCCGGAGCTGGACCGGGCAATTGACGAGCTGAAGCGGGCGCTGAGCGAGGGACTGCGCAAGGTCGTGATCGACGTGCGCGGAAACCCGGGCGGCGATTCCCGGGCGGTCACCCGGCTGCTGCATGCCATGTCCATGCGGGAAGGCGCTTACGGCAGCGTGATCCGCTTCTCGAAGGAAGCCTCCGGGCAGAGGGGCTACCTTCGTTCCAGCGGTTCGGTTTCGTTTAAGCCGGACAACCGGTCGCTGGCAAATGACAAGGTGGACCTGTATGTGCTGACCGACGAACGGACGTTCAGCTCCGCCACCATGCTGGCCGTCTGGGTTCAGGACGGGAAGCTGGGCCGGGTGGTCGGACAGCCTTCCGCCAACAAACCCTCCAGCTACGGAGATATTTTGTATTTTCAATTAAAGGAATCCAAGCTGTACGGAAGCGTGTCGCATAAAAGGTGGCTGCGCCCTGACGCCTCAAAGGACGACGAGCCTGCGCTTATGCCCGATATTCCGGTGCATGCGGGCGAAGACGCCCTTCAGCTTGTGCTGGAGAGATAATCGCTCGTCCGGTTGCGAGCTTGAGCTTATCATCTTCTATTAACCGCATCCTGCCTTGACTGGAGCCGCACGTATCGAATGATTCAAAATGGCCTGGTTTGGAGGGTTCCAAACATGGGCCTATGGGATGCGGTGAGGTCCAGGCTGCAACCGTCGCGTGGAGCGGTGGAGCGGAAGCGGATGAACCCTTCACGCGGGATGCTTGACCCGCAATACCGAAAAGCGCCTACGAAAAGCGTCCCGGCAAGCCAGCCAAACGTTTGCCGGACGCTTTTTTTCATACTTGTGAGGTATGAGCTGCATGATCGTCGCGTTAATGGGCGACGTTTCGGCTGGAAATCAACGGGAAGGGCTTCGGGCGTATGGGAGTCGGTCCGCTCGAGCCTCTAACAGCATGCAGTGCCCGGATCGCCTTGCGGAAGGCGAGAAGGTAACGGTCGGAGTAACTCTAACGGTAGATAAACATGGGACGGTCGGAGTAACTCTAACGGTAGATAAGCATGGGATGGTCGGAGTAACCTTAACGGAAGGCGAGCATGAGACGGTCGGACAAATTCTAACGGTTGCCAGCGAGCTTATTTGGCTAAAAACGAGCGATTTCAAAATCTAACGGTTGCCACGGAGCTTATTTGGCTCGGAGAG
>NZ_JCAPET010000076.1:0-13007 GCF_059735245.1 Gorillibacterium sp. sgz306347 | reverse complement strand
AAATAAGCGCTTCCACAACCGTTAGAAATGGAAACAGGGGTTTTTGGGCGAATAAGCGCTGTGGCAACCGTTAGCCACCGATGCCCTGGCGGGCACCACAGATTATGAAGCCGCGTTATTTTCAGGGTAGAGAACGGCCGCCCGATCCGGCCTAACCCGACCGTGCTGCGTCCGCCGCAAGCCCCGCATCCGCCTCTGGCGGAACGGGGCTTTTTGCCGCTCCGCCGGCCGCTTTTCCTGAACGGAGCGCCTGTTTTTGCCGGTATGGCAAGCTTCTTCCTCCCTCCGAAACTTTCATTCCGGCTCCGAATCGTTTATACTGTTTGGATGATAGTTTTTGAACGATCCGAATCATTACGCCGGGGGAGGACCGCAAAGGTGACGTTTCAAAAAAAGCAGTTTCTTGGCTTCGGAGTGATTCTGCTCTTGATGCTGTTGTTGTTTTCGGTAGTCATTGCCATGCTCAACAGCTTGAAGGGCAACATGGACGAAATCATCGTCGACCGCTTCGGCAAGGTGGACCAAATATCCGAGTTCCGCGCTCTTAACGCTTCCATTGACAGCCAAATGTCCCGTCTGCTCATCGACGACCAGTGGGACGAGGAAGGGCTCCGGACGATTGAAGAAAACCGCACCGCGGCGCTCGCCATAATCGGCTCGCTCGACGAGGTGGTCAACACGCCGGAGGGCAGAACCAATCTTGCGAACGTAAGGGCCGATTTTGACAGCTTTTCCGGGGTGATCGCCCGCTTTGCCGAACGCTACCGGATAGGCGATACCGAGGGCGCCACACAAGCGCTGATCGAGTCCAAAGAAACGGTTATCGGTCATTTGAATGAATCCTCGCAGGCTTTTCTCGAATTCCAGAAAAGTCTGGTGAACGACAGGCGCCAAAACTTTGAAGACAAGCATGTTATGACCGTCTCCATTATTGTCGGGTCGGGCGTTGTGTTCCTCATCCTGGGAATCGCGGCGGCGGTATGGGTTGTGCGGAGCACCACCACGAGTCTTGCCAAGGTCAGCGAAGGCATGCGGAAGCTGGACGTTTCCCGGCCGGGGCCGCTTCCGCGGCTTGCGGTGGAAACGAACGACGAGATCGGCGCGATCGCCACGTCTTTTAACGGGATGGCCGTCGAGCTGGAAAACTTCCGCGACCGGGAAAAAGCCTATAATGCCAAGGTCGAGGAGCAGAACTGGCTGCAGACGCGCATTGCGGACGTGACGACCATGTACCAGGGCATCAACAGCCTCGATGAGCTGGCGGCCCGGTTTATCGGCAAGATCACCCCGATGATCGGGGCCTCCTACGGCGTATTTTATATCGAAAAAGGCTTCTTTCCCCACATCGTTTACAGCAAGCTCGCCGCGTATGCGGCGGACGGAAACGGAGGCGGAAAGGACAGCATCCGGCCCGGCGAAGGACTCGCAGGCCAAAGCGTCCTGGACAAGAAAATTTTACGCCTGGACGGTGTGCCGTCCAATTACATCGCCATCGGGTCTGCGCTGGGCTCGACGCCGGCTACCCATATTTGGGCGGTGCCGGTGCTTTTTGAGGGCCGGGTGGTGGCTGTGCTGGAATTCGCCGGCCTGCAGCCGCTGGGGGCCTTGGAGGAGGAGCTGATCCGCAGCCTGGGCGATACCCTCGGCGTCACCGTCGACAGCATCCGGGGACGGATGGAGGTGGAGCGGCTTCTGCACGAATCCCAGACGATGACGGAGGAGCTGCAAACCCAGTCGGAGGAACTGCAATCGCAGGCGGTCGAGATGCAATCGCAATCCGAGGAGCTTCAGATGCAGTCGGAGGAGCTGCGCATTTCGAACGAGCAGCTGGAGGAACAAAACCGGCTGATTCTCGAACGGGCGCGCGAGGTCGAAGAGATCCGGCGCGAGCTCGAGGAACGCAACGTGGACCTGGAGCAAAGCTCCCGGTACAAATCGGAGTTTCTTGCGAACATGTCGCATGAGCTGCGCACGCCGCTCAACAGCATTCTGATTTTGTCCCAGATGCTGACCGAAAACCGGCGCGGGCATTTGAACGAGGACGAGCAGGAATATTCGCGGGTGATTTACAACTCGGGGAGCGATCTGCTGAACCTGATCAACGACATCCTGGACCTGTCCAAGGTGGAGGCGGGCAAAATCACGCTGGAGCAGCGGGAAGTCCACACGCGCGAGCTTCCGTCGGTCATGAAGTGGAACTTTGAAGCGCAGGCGGCCAAGAAGGGGCTGGAGATCGCGACGGAGATCGGCCCCGATGTGCCCGACATTCTGCACACCGACGAACAGCGGCTGAATCAGATTCTGAAAAACCTGCTTTCCAACGCCATCAAGTTTACCGAGCGGGGCAAAATCAACCTGCGCGTATACCGGCCGAATGCGGAGGAAGTGCGTGCCGCCATGAAGCTGAACGGATCGGAAACGCGGTTTGCGGCCCCGCTGGCAATGCCCAGCCTGGAGGCGGACCCGTTCCGTGAAGGAACCGCCGGCCAGCCGGCTTCCGGGTCGGCGCCGGATTCGGGCTATGCCGACTTTGTGGCGTTTGCCGTCAGCGATACCGGAATCGGGGTTCCGAAGGAAAAGCAGCGGCTGATCTTCGAAGCGTTCCAGCAAGCCGACGGAGCCACCAGCCGCAAGTACGGCGGAACCGGACTCGGCCTGTCGATCAGCCGGGAATTTGCCTCCCTCCTGGGCGGCTGTATCGGCATGGAGAGCGAGGACGGCAAGGGCAGCACGTTTGTGCTGTATTTGCCGGTGCAAGCGCCGTTTGGCGGCACGATTCACGGAGCGGCCCCGGCCGTTGCAGCCGCGGCTGCGGCGGAGCCGGACCGGCGGCTCCTCGACGGAAGCGGGTCCGGGCTGCTTGAAGCGGCAGCCGTTGCGGCCCATGGAACGGGATTGGCGGGCGAGCACACAGCGGAGCAGCGGGACGTTTGCCCGGGAGGCGAGGTGCTCGGCCAGTTGGAGGAGGCGGCCTTGCCGGCCCGGCTGCAGGACGCAGCCGAAGCGCCGCAGAACGCCCTGTTCAAAAACAAGCGGGTTCTGATCGTCGATGACGATGTGCGCAACGTTTTTGCCCTGACGGTGGCGCTTGAAAACCAAGGCATGGAGGTAAGGACCGCCATGAACGGGGTGGAGGCGGTGAGCGAACTGACCGGCGACCCGAACTACGACCTGGTGCTGATGGACATCATGATGCCGGAAATGGACGGCTATGAGACGATGAAGACCATTCGCGGGGAGCTTCAGCTCGGCAAGCTGCCGATCATTGCCCTCACGGCCAAGGCCATGAAGAGCGACCGGGAAAAATGCCTGGAGGCGGGTGCCTCGGATTACATCAGCAAACCGCTGAATCTGGAGCAGCTGTTCTCGCTCATGCGTGTCTGGCTGACCGTTGAGTAATTCGTGACGGAGGCCGGAGCCGAAGGGATGACCTGCCCGCAACAACAAAACCGCTCCCTCGAAACCCGGTTGTCCGGTTATGAGGAGAGCGGTTTTTCCGTTGGGGCCGGCAAGAGGTCCTTTCGTTCCCCCAGCAGGATGTCGACGCATCGTTCGACCAGCCGCGCCGCACGCAGCTGGCGGTCAAGCGCGGTGCCGGGGTGCTCGATGTAGTTCATGATGAGTCCGTGCAGAGTAAACAGGAAAATACGGTATATGGTTTGCTGCGTATCGGCCCGGTTGTTGGGCAGGCAGCGCTGGATGCCGACCAGAAGATGATCGTATACGCAGATCCGAAGCCTTTCGCAATCCTGACGGCGCGTATTGGGGCTCTGCAGCACCGCCGGGCTCTGAAACAGAATCGAAGCCATGAAGCGCTGATAGAGGCAAAGCGCGACGATTTCCTTGCTCATGGATACAAGGCATTCCGCCGGGCTCAGACAGGGGTCCGCGAGGATGCAGCGCAGGGAGAAGTCGAGCTTCTCCAAAGCGGGCACCGCCATCTGGCGCAGCAAATCTTCCTTATCTTTGTAATGCGTATAGATCAGCGTATGGGAGCAGCCCGCTTCTTTGGCGATTTCCCTCATGGTGACCCGGTCAAAGCCGTGATTGGAAAAAAGCTTGGCGGCCGCGTCTTCGATGTTTCTTCTCGTGACAACCCCTTTCGAAACGGACATGTTGCATCAGCTCATTTCCCGTAAAATATCTGTAGCGAATCCTCTTCTTCGCCGGCGGCGGAGCGGTAAACGGCGCTTTTGCATATTAATAGTAGGTTTCGTATAATCATAAGGGTTGAGCAAAAAGGGTGTCAATGAGAATTTTAGCGAATTAATACTTTAACGCAATAAATTTTGCGAATCACCCATACAAAAATCGTTTTCTGCTTCCCTTGCTTGTCTTATTTGGTATTATATAACAAAATTCTGCGGAGGGGAATCGAATGGAAGCTTTGGTTGTCATCGATTATACGGTCGATTTTGTGAACGGCAAGCTGCCGGTCGGGGAACCGGCGGTCGCCATTGAAGACCGGCTGGTCGGACTGGCCGGGGAGTTTGCCGATCGGGGCGATTATGTGGTAATGGCGGTCGATCTGCATGAGGAGAACGACCCGGAGCATCCCGAAACGAAGCTGTTTCCTCCGCACAATATCCGGGGGACGGAGGGGCGGGAGCTTTACGGCCGGCTCCGGGCGTTTTACGAAAGCCGCAAGGACCGGGTTCAGTGGATGAACAAAACCCGCTACAGCGCTTTTTACAAGACCGGCCTGGAGCGGGAGCTGAGGGACCGGGGCATCACGACCGTTCATTTGGCCGGTGTTTGCACGGATATTTGCGTTTTGCATACGGCGGTGGACGCCTATAACAAAGGCTTCCGCATCGTCGTGCATCGCCGGGCGGTGGCAAGCTTCAACCAGCCCGGCCACGAATGGGCGCTCGGGCATTTTCAGGCTTCCCTGGGAGCGGAAGTCGTCGACTGAATTGAAGGAGCGGATGGATCATGCCGGACAGCATGGCTTTGCACACAGACAAGTATCAAATCAACATGCTTTATGCGCATTGGTATAACAAGACGATGGACAAGAAGGCGGTGTTCGATCTTTATTTCCGCAAGCTTCCCTTCGGCAACGGCTTTGCCGTATTCGCCGGACTGGAGCGGGCCATTGAGTACCTGAACGGTCTGCGCTTCGACGAGGAAGCGATCCGCTACTTGGCGGAGCAGGAAGAAAACTACGATCCGCGGTTTTTGGACGAGCTGCGGAATTTCCGCTTTGCCGGCGACCTGTATGCGATGGAGGAGGGGGCTGTCGTATTCGCAGGCGAGCCGCTGCTCCGCGTGGAGGCGCGGGTTTTCGAAGCGCAGCTGATTGAAACGGCGCTGCTGAATTTCATTAACTATCAAACCCTGATCGCGACAAAAGCGGCGCGCATTCGCCAGGTAGCCGGCGGAGACACGCTGCTGGAGTTCGGTTCCCGGCGGGCGCAGGAGATGGATGCCGCGGTTTGGGGCGCCAGAGCGGCTTATCTTGCGGGCTTTGACGGCACCTCCAACATGCTGGCGGGCATGAAATTCGGTATCCCGACCAAGGGAACGCACGCGCATTCCTGGGTGCAGGATCACGACAGTGAAGAAATCGCGTTCGCCCGTTTTGCCGAAGCGATTCCGGATCAGGTGACGCTTCTGGTGGACACCTACGACACCCTGAAGAGCGGCGTCCCGAATGCGATCAAGACGGCGCGTTTGCTGGCGGCGAAAGGCAAGACCCTGAAGGGCATCCGGCTCGACAGCGGAGACTTGGCCTACCTCTCCGTTCAGGCCAGACACCTGCTGGACGAAGCGGGCTTGCCCGATGTGAAAATTACGGCATCCAACGACCTCGACGAAGATACGATCTTCGAGATCAAGGCGCAGGGAGCCCGGATCGACAGCTGGGGCGTCGGCACCCGGCTGATTACCGGAGGGGACCAGCCGGCCCTCGGCGGCGTTTACAAGCTGGTGGCCCGGGAAGTGGACGGCGGCTATATTCCAGCGATCAAGATTTCCGGGAACCCCGAGAAAATCACGACCCCGGGCATCAAAGACGTGTACCGGATCGTCAGCCGGAAGACGGGGAAGGCGGAAGGCGACCTGATCGCGCTCGCCGAAGGCGATGTGCCGGACGGCAATACGATTCACCTGTTCAACCCGACCCATACCTACATTCAGAAAAAGGTAACGGACTACGACGCAATTTCGCTGCTGAAGCCCGTTTTCAAGGCGGGAAGGCAGGTCTATGAGGTTCCGCCGCTGGCGGAAAGCCGCAAGCTTCACGCCGAGCAGCTGAAGCTGTTCTGGCCGCAATATTTGCGCCGGTTGAACCCGGAAATTTATCCGGTTGATCTCAGCCGCAAGGCGTGGGACATGAAAATGGAATTGATCCGGCAGCACATGGAATAACCGCCGGCTGAATAGGCCGCATGACGAGGAGGAGTTTCTCCGGGTTATGCGGCTTTTTTGCGCCGTATTGTTCTTTATAAAGAACGATAACCTATGGCAGGGGAAGGAAAACAAAGGAAACAAGGGGGAAAGCTTGTTTTTCGGGAGAAAACGGGGGGAATTGCGGCTTTATTATTCGTTATATAGAACTATAATGAGATTGTGTTCGTTTTAAAGAACAACATCCTCCGGCAGAGGAGTTTTGCTATGCGGAGAACCCGTGCTTCCCGGATGAAAACAAAAAAACCGGTTCGCAGAGCCCTCAAAGTGGCAGGGGTCTGTTATCTTGCCGCCTGCGGAACGGCTTCTGCAGTGCAGCCTTCCTTTGCGCTGTTCAGCGCGGGGACGGGGCGCTCCGTGGAGGTGTCCACGGCGTTTGTGTTTCCCGCCACTGTAAACGGATTGGCCGAGCAAGCGGAAACGGCCGCAGACCGGCTTTGCGGGCTGCTTCTCGCGGCGGCCCGGGCCGGAAGCGCGGAACGGGCACAGGAGGCGGAGCCGGCCGGCGAACCGGCTGCAGGCCTCGTAGAGGAATCCGCGATAGAGGAAAAGACCGCCGAGCTGGAAAGCCGCCTGGCCGGCGCTTTGACGGAGCTGGCGGCTTACGGGGAGCAGGCGCAGCGACTGGAGGCGGAAGCGGAGGGAACGGACCGCGTGAAGGCGTATGTTTTGACGGCGCTGCAGCGCGCGTCGGCCGCCGCAGCCCGCGTCTCGGACGCCCGGGCGGAAGCTGCCCGGATCGAGGCGGAGCGGGCGAAAGCGGCGGCGCAGGCCAAGGAAGCCGGCCGGCCGGGAGAGGCGACGCCGGAGCCGAACCCGCAGGCGGCTGCGCCGGAGCCGGCGGTTACACCTGCGCCGGAAACTCCGCAGGCGTCCGAAACTCCGCAGGCGCCGGAAACGCCGCGCGCGCAGGAGACCCCGGCTGCGCCTTCCGATTCGCCGGAGCCGGAAACAGCGGCGGCCCCCGCGCCTACTCCGGCCGCTTCGGTTCCACCGGAAGACTCCGCCGTTTCGCCGGCTTCACCGGAAGCCGGCGAAGCGCCGCATCCTTCCGCACCTGACGCCGGATAACACCCGCCCGCCCGCGCCAGCTGTTTGACTCATTTTTTTCTTAAAGGAGACGTTCTTATGCCGCTTCGCAAATGGGCCGGCCGGCTGCTTACCGCCCTGCTCGCCGCCATGTTTCTGTTTCTCCTGTACTGCACCGTTTCGTCCCGGATGACGGGCGGGGCGCCTAACATCATGGGCTACCGGATTCTCAATGTGCTTTCGGGCTCCATGGAGCCGGGGATCAAGACGGGCTCCGTCATCGCCATGAAGCCGGGCGGAGACCCGGCCGGTTACGCCGCAGGCGATGTCATCACGTTCCGTTCCGGCGACGACCCGAATGTCATCATCACCCACCGCATTTCCGAAGTGCTGCGGGAGGATGGCTCCATCCGCTACGTGACGAAAGGCGACAACAATGATGCCGCCGACGCCGTTCTCGTCAGCCCGGACCGGGTGATGGGCAAATACGCGGGCTTTACGGTTCCGTTCGTCGGGTATGCCATCAGCTTTATCCAATCCAAAACGGGAATCGTGGTCGCCGTTATTTTACCGGGCGTGCTGCTGATTCTGTGGCAAATGGCCGCTCTTTTCCGCGCGATTCTCAAGCTGGAGGACAAAGAAAAAAAGGCGGCCGAACCCGCCTCGGAGACGGCGCCCCAGCATTCCTGAACGGCTGGTCACGTTGAATCGCCTTTCCCCGGACCGCCCCCGGGCTGCCGGCGGACAGGATTCAAATAAAAATACGCGTGACGTTCATTTGAAGGAGGAAACGGAACATGGGACTGAAAAAGCAAATCGGGCTGGCAATGGCCACGACGGCGCTCGGAGCGGCGCTTGTAGCAGGCGGCACCTACGCTTTATTCACCGCCGAGACGACAAACGCAGGGAACACGTTTACGGCCGGCAGCATCAAGCTGGTTGATTTGACCGGCGGGAGCCTGACCTCGGACCCGGTCAAATTCGCCAACCTGGCGCCGGGAGACGCGGGCACGGTCAAAATGAAAGTGAAAAACGAAGGCACGCTGGCTGCCTGGGTGCGGATCAATTCGGACGCCTCCAACCAGTCCAAAGCCGGCGCCTTGTTCAGTGGAGCCAATCCGGTCGCGCTGACCTACGACGGCGATGTTGAAAAGCTAGCCCCAGGGGCCACCGCCGAGTTCGAGGTCCATTACGCCTTCCCGGCTGCGGCGGGGAACGAATATCAGGCCGCCGGCGGCACGTTTGCCGTAACCGTGCAGGCCGTCCAGGTCAAAAACAACGAAGGCACCGTCGTTTGGAACTAATGCCGCGGCCGGCCTAGGAGGAGAACCATGAAAAAGAAAACAATGCTGATTGGCGCGGCGGCGGGAATGCTCGCCGTGGCCCTGACCGTGGGCGGCGCGACGTATGCCTATTTCACCGGTTCCGTCGTGAACGGACCGAACACTGTGCAGGCGGGGACACTGACCCTGGACAGCCACCGCCACGATCTGCCCATCGAAGGGCCCCTGTTCTATACGAACGACAGCGACGCGGGCCGGATGGGAACCGGCTTTTGGGCTCCCAAGGACGTCCATACGCGGGCGCTCCTGATCCGCAACACGGGAACGCTGGACGCAAAGCTTACCCAAGTGCAGGCCATTCCCGAAGCGGCATCCGATCCGGGCGCAAATGCCGCATTCTCCCGGCAGGCCATGGTGACGGTGGCGGCGCTCACGGTACCCGGCAACCGCGCGCTGGACGCAACCGCGCTCGATCTGGTGAACCGCGAGATCGACGAGGAATTCAAGGACCTGCTGGCCGGCAACTGGCTGGAACGGCTGGGCGCCCGGACGCTGCAGGAAGGCTTTGCCTACATCCGCGAGGAGCTGCTTGACGCCACGTTCCGCGTCAACAGCAACGGTGAAAGCGTCAACGTCGGCGTATCGGACATCTATGTCGGCACGCTGGGCGAGCTCGTCGCAGCGGGCGGCGCTCCCGCAGCCCTGCCGAATGTAATCCTGCCGGCGGGAAAAACGCTGCAGCTCGCTTATACCGTAGCGCTTCTCGACGATGCCGGCCAAACGTTCGACAATAACGAAGTGCAGGGCAAATCCGTGGCGTTCACCTTCAAGAACCGGTTTGAGCAGCTGAAAAACAACTAATCGCTTATAGCGGCTTGGAACACGCGGAGAACCGTCTCCCTGTTCCAGGCCGTTTGCCGTCTTTTGGCTTTCGGCCGGGTGCGGGATAAGTTTCCTTTTGCTATAATGAGGGGGAATGACGCCTGGCCAATTCTAGCAACGGCAAGGAGAATCGAAGTGATCGGTAAACGTGTGCAGCAGCTTCGCCTGCAAAAAGGGCTCACCCTGTCCGAGCTGGCGGAGCGGGCGGGAGTGGCGAAATCGTATCTCAGCACCATGGAGCGGGACATTCAATCGAATCCCTCCATTCAATTTCTCGACAAAATCGCCTCCGTTCTCGGAGTTTCCGTACAGGATCTGCTTCATCCATCCGCCTCGGAGCCGGAGGAAGAGCCGGAGACCATTCTGGACGAAGGCTGGCAGGCGCTCGTCCGCGAAGCGATGGAGTCGGGCGTGAGCAAAGAAGAATTCCGCGAGTTTTTGGCGTTTTCCAGGTGGAAGAGCCAAAAGGATAAAGCGTAAACGACGACATGGAGCCGGTGCTTCCAGACTGCTGTCCTGTTTTCCGGCCGCACTTCATGCTGCAAAATAACAAGCCTGTTTCCGCACCCGAGCCGGGAGCGCGGGGCGGGTTTGTTTTATTTTCAGAAAAAAGCTTGACGAATCGGGAAATGTGTTATACTGTTTATATCAACATACACACGAAAACAATGAGCTTGAGCAAAAGAAACCTTTTTCCCGTTTATCCCGTATGGAAGAAGGTACGTTCAAGCCGACGACCAAAAAGGGAGTGAAAGAATGAGCGTTCTTCGCTTGGAAGGGATCACGAAACGCTACGGGGAAAAAACCGCCGTAAACGGCATCTCGCTGTCGGTGGACCGGGGAGAAATCTTCGGGCTGCTGGGAGGCAACGGCGCCGGCAAAACGACGACGATGCGCATGGTATTGGGACTGATTTATCCGGATTCAGGGACCATTCAGTACATGGGGAAAAGATATTCCGAAGAACTCCTCGGCCGAATGGGTTATCTTCCGGAGGAGCGCGGGTTGTATCCGAAGATCAAGGTCAGCGACCAGCTTTTATATCTGGCGGAGCTTAAGGGCATGAAGCGCGCCGACGCGGACATCGCGCTCCGCAAATGGCTGGACCGGTTCGGCGTGCCGGAGTATTACAACAAGAAGATGGAAGAGCTCTCCAAGGGCAATCAGCAAAAGATCGGATTTATCGCCGCCGTCCTACATAACCCGGATATTCTGATTCTCGACGAAGCCTTCAGCGGGCTTGACCCCGTTAACGTCGAGCTGCTGAAAACCACCGTCCGCGAGCTGCGCGACGAAGGCAAAACGATTTTGTTCTCCAGCCACCGGATGGACCACGTGGAGGAGCTGTGCCGCAACATTTGCATTTTGCACCGTTCCGAAACCGTCTTGAAAGGAAGCCTGCGCGAGATCAAAAATTCGTATCCGAAAGAGCGCGTGCTGCTCGATACGGCGGCGCCCGTCCAAGGGCTCGACCGGATTCCCGGCGTGACGGCCGTGCAGCCGTCGGCTTCAAACGAGAACGGCTATGAGCTTCGCATTTCCGACCTGTCCGCGGCCCGCGCGGCTCTTGAAACCGCGATGGCGCAAACCGAAGTGACCCGGTTCCAGATCATGGAGCCGACGCTGACCGAAATCTTTATCAAGAAAGTGGGGGATGGGGAATGAGAGGGTTTCTTGCCGTCCTGAAATTTACGTTTCTCAACCGGCTGCGCACCAAGTCGTTTATGGTCACGACCATCCTGTTTGCCCTTCTGATCGGCATCGGGGTGAACATCCCGAATATGATCAGCTCGTTCTCCTCGTCGGACAAAGCCGAGCAGATCGGGATGTTTGCAAGCGACGCTTCCACCTCCGCTCTTATCGATTATTTCGGGCAGCAGGAGAATCCCGAAGTGGAGATCGTCTCCTTCGAGGATCAAGGCTCGCCGGAGAAGAACGAAGTCTACGCCCGCGAGATGGTCAAGAACAAGACCGTCAAGGCGGCGCTGTTGGCCGATGCCGACAGTCCGGAAGGAACATTTCCCTCCTATCACTACTTGTCCCGCGGAAGCATAATGGAATTCGGCGGCGAAGAAACCGTTGCCTCGGCGCTTAACAGGGTGAAAATGGATGCAACGATCAAGCAGCTCAATCTGTCCGCCGAAGAAGTGAACGAGCTTTACAAGCCGGTTGATGTCAGCCGCGTTCAGGTGACCTCGGGCACGGAAACGGCCGGCGGGGACGGGACGGGCGCTGCGGACAAATCGCCTGCGGAGCAAGTGCTGTCCTACATCCTGGTTTATGCTCTGATGATTCTGCTCTTCATGTGCATGACCATGTACGGCAATATGACCGCTTCGGAGATCACGGCCGAGAAGAGCAACCGGGTCATGGAGGTGCTGATCACCAGCGTTTCGCCGGTCAAGCAAATGTTCGGCAAGGTAGTGGCGATGTTCCTGCTCGCCCTGACGCAGATCGCCATCTTCCTGCTGGCGGCCGTCGCCGGTCTGATGGTTCCGGGCAACAGCGACTTTCTTGCTTCGCAGGACCTGAGCCTGAGCGCCATCCCGCCGATGCTGATCGTGTACTTTATCCTGTTCTTCCTGCTCGGCTTCCTTCTGTACGTGATTCTGTTCGCCGCAACCGGCTCGCTGGTCAGCCGGACGGAGGAGCTGGGGCAAGCCATTATGCCGGTCACCGTCATTTCGCTTGCCGCGTTCTACATCGGCCTTTACGGCATCAATATGCCGAACGGGGCGTTTATCCGGATCATGTCGTTCATTCCGTTCTTCACCCCGAACGTCATGTTCCTGCGGATCGGCATGAGCGGCGTGCCGGCCTGGGAAATCTGGCTGTCGATCGCCATCCTGGTCGCGTCCATCCTGCTGCTGGGCTGGCTGGCCGCCAAGATCTACCGCACCGGCGTGCTGATGTACGGCAAGCGCCCGTCCCTCAAGGAAGTGCGCAAAGCGATGAAGGCGTTCAAGGCCTGATGGCGGCCCTACGCTGAGATAACCGTTGATGTCGAGACAAACGAAATCCCTGGATTCATCGAAACGGTGATGAGTTCAGGGATTTTCTGTTCAGGGTTACGTGCTGCTAAATCGTCCAATCGCGAATCGTGATATTAACCGATGGCTCGCCATCTTCTTCGTGTTCTGTATAGCTACCGTCCTATCAATACCTGTCGTTTGCCTCACTCACCCCTCCTTTATTTCCGCTTTCATGGCTGAAAGTTGACCGTGGCGGGGCACAAACCAACGATGAACAGGGAAAAGAGGCAAATAGGTGCACGGCGACATTTATTTCCGTGGTTTCTCGTTCCGATCGCGAAATAAATCCCCACACGCACTTATTTTTGCGTAAACAGGCGATAAACGCAGTAGACTTGCAAAGAAGTTAACATGGGGTAAAATGCCAAAA
>NZ_JCAPET010000075.1:0-14514 GCF_059735245.1 Gorillibacterium sp. sgz306347 | reverse complement strand
CCGCCAGGGCATGGGTGGCTAACGGTTGCCACAGCGCTTATTCGCGCTAAAACGGCCTGGTTTTTTTTCTAACGGTTGCCACAGAGCCTATTTCGGGAAAAATGGACGGAAACAAGGCCAAAAATCAAAAATAAGCGCTGTGGCAACCGTTACAATTTACAAACCCTCTTTTTAGGGCAAACAGCCGCTGTGGCAACCGTTAGAGCAAATCGTAAGCCGTCCGAAGGGGTGAACCGTTCGCCCGCATCAAACTCGGTTGTTACAATACCGGGAGGGCCGCACCAATAGCCCAAACCTGGGTACGCCACCAACAGCCTTACTCGCACAGCGCTGCACTGCCCCGCCGCTCGCACAGCGCAGCACTGCCCCGCCGCCCAAAAGAAAAAAGGCGCAACAAAAATCGTTGCACCCGTGCCCGAAATCCCGGTGATCGGCAAACGCCTCAAACGCCTCGAACGCCTCAAACGCTCAGCCGCATGTAACCTTACGTGATCCGTCTGTCTGATCGTTTTTCTTTTATCCGGCTGATCATTTTTCGCTTATATTTAGAAATGAACTGCTTATGTAGGATGCTGCTCCCGAAAGCAGAAAAAGAACATGCCTCCACGAACGCACAGCGAGGAAAGCCGCAACCCGTCAGACGTCGTACGCGTCGTTCACGATTTCCCGGACGATGTTGCGGGCCAGCCGCACCTGAGACGGCTTTTTGGCTCTCAGCGCCTTCACGATCTCCTGCAAATCGGCCTCCGATTCCGTGAAATTCTCTTCGTCCTCAAGATAAGCAAACAGCTGCACCACGCTAACCTCCAGCGCCCGCGCGATTTTGATCAGGTTGAGGAGGGAGATGTTTTTCTCGCCCCGCTCGATCTGTCCGATATAAGAGTAATGGAAGCCTCCGCGTTCGCCCAGCGCTTCCTGCGACAAGCCGCGTTCCTTCCGCAAATCCTTGATCCGGTGCCCCACTTGCTTGAGAATCTCTTTGTCCATGTCTACACCCCATTATAGGGAAAGTGTAGAGAAGTTAACAAACAGTAAAAATAGGTAATTAAATCGTATAATTTATAAATTAGTATTTATAAATCTTAATAAGAGAAGTATAATGGAGGAAATGTCCGGCAAAGGAGCTTGTCCATGTCCCGACTTAATCTTCTGTTTCCCTTCTTTCTTTTCCCCGGAGGCGGCAAAACGGCATGAACCCAAGTCAAAATCTTGCCGTTTGGCGGCTGATCCGCGATTGGTCTCTCCACGCCCAACGCACGATCGAGCAGGCGCTGAACCTGCATTCGCTCGGCTTGGAAGAAGAAGCGCTTGTATGCGCGGCAGATGCCGTACATTTCCTGTGCACGGCCTGCTGCTGGCTGGAAAAAGGCGAGCCGCCCGGCGTCTGCGGGGCCGACGAGGACGAGCTGCTCGGCATGGCGCGCCGCCAGTGCGGCTACGACTTTCCTTCCGAGCTGCTGCTGAGCGCCGTGTGCTTTTTGGCACGGCGGGACGACCCGCTCCGGCTTCATCTGCCCGCCGCCGCGGGCAGGCGGCCCCGTTCGCGCGGACGGCTGCCGTCCCGCGTCAGACGCTACGACCGTCTGCTTGGCCGCCGCCCCGACCGCGACCAGCTGGCGGGTATGCTTTTGCGAACGGAGGAGCTGATCCGCCGCGGGGCGCGGCGGCTGATGAAGCGGCTCCTGATGCTGCCGCCCGGCGGAAAAACGGAAAGCGCCGGTATACTGAAGCTTTCCCTTGATCCCCGGCAGGAGGACGCGTAAACTGGACAAAACCAAACCGCGTCCCCTCCCGCCGCCTCAGGCCTACGGCAACCACAAATGCGGCGGTCAAAGGCGAAGCGCTTCACAGGAGGAGCAGATGGCTACGATTGAAGATTTTATGAAGCTGGATTTGCGCATCGGTACGATTCTCGCCGCGGAGCCTTTTCCTGAAGCCCGGATTCCGGCTATTAAGCTGACGATCGACTTCGGACCGGAAGGCATCAAACGCTCCAGCGCGCAGATCACGCTTCGGTATCAGCCCGAAGAATTGGTCGGCCGCCAAATCGTGGCGGTGATCAACTTTCCGCCCCGGCGAATCGCCGGCTTTGCATCGGAGGTTTTGGTGCTGGGCGGAATCCCGGGCGAGAAGGACGTAGTCCTGCTGCGCCCGGACGAACGCGTGCCGAACGGCACGCCGGTGGCGTAGCGGGTGACGCGGCCCGGCAGGTGCATTCCGCACGTTTGGGCGCACACGAACGCATCGGGAAAAAGGCGATAGGTACACGACCTGCACGGAGAGCAGCATAAACGCAACCTCCCGGCTTCCCTTTGCCGATCCGGTCTTGCTTTCGCAATCGTCCCGGGCACTCGGTTGCTAAATGCAAGCCCTGCTCACGCACCGGCTTATGGCACCGGTTGCCGAAGTTAAGGCGCAACTCGCGCATTCGGCTGCCTGCACTCGGTTGCCAGTTATAAGGCCCTGCTCCGCACCAAGCCGTTGTCGTCGTGCCGATGCAGAATGCCGGCACCAACCGAAAAACGCGGACGAAACCGAAGGGAGCTCTTCCCGTGCGGTTCGTCCGCGTTTTGTTTCCCGGCAAGCGAGCCTGCTTCCGGATTTACAGCCGAGGCAGGAGGCGCAGAATTTTGTCGTCGCCGGACCGCTTGTCTCCCCGGCCGTCCCCATTGCTCGTCAGCACATAAAGCGTGCCGTCCGGCCCTTCCGTGACGCCGCGGATCCGCCCCCACTCGTCCTCGAAGAGGAGCTCCACCTTTGGCGCTTCCTGCCCTTCTTCCGCCGGTAACTCCACCTTCAGCAAGGCTTCGCCGCGCAGTGCACCGGCAAGCAGAACGCCCCGCCACGGCCCCTGGGTGACGAGCGCGGCGCCGGAGGGCGCCCAGGTTTCGTCCCCGCTGTGCAGAACCGGCGGCACTATTG
Organism: Gorillibacterium sp. sgz306347; assembly: GCF_059735245.1. Classification (NCBI taxonomy): domain Bacteria; kingdom Bacillati; phylum Bacillota; class Bacilli; order Caryophanales; family Paenibacillaceae; genus Gorillibacterium; species Gorillibacterium sp. sgz306347. The sequence continues at coordinate 11,592 of NZ_JCAPET010000075.1, read as the reverse complement.
CCGCGCCTCCGGCGTCCCCCGTCTCGTCTCCCTCAAAATCCGGCCAGCCGTAGTTCTCCCCCGCTTCGACGCGGTTGATTTCATCGTGCGCCGATTGGCCGTGCTCGGTGGCGTAGAGCTCATCCGTCTCGGGATGCCAGGCGAGGCCTTGGGCGTTCCGGTGCCCGAGACTGTAAACCGGCGAGGCCGGGTCGGGGTTGTCCTCCGGAATGCCGCCGTCCGGACGGATGCGCAGGATTTTGCCGCCCAGGCTGTCCGGGTTCTGCGCCAGCGCCGGCTCGTAGCGGTCGCCCGTCGTGATGTACAGCATGCCGTCCGGCCCGAACCGGACCCGGCCGCCGTTGTGATTGGACGCGCCGGGGATGTCCTCCAGCAGCACCTTGTCCACCGCGGCCCGGTTATCGGCTTCCTTCAGCCGCAGCACCCGGTTCCGCACCTCGCCGTCCGACTCATAAGTGTGGTAAACGTACAAATAGCCGTTTTCGGCAAAACGGGGATCCGCCGCAAGGCCGAGCAGCCCGCCCTCTCCCTCGTCCAGCACATCGTCCGCCAGCGTCAGCGCAGGCTCGGGCAGCACCCGCCCGTCCGCGATGACCCGCAGCAAACCCGGGCGCTCCGTAAAAAAGAGCCGCCCGTCCTCCACCGCGGCGATATCCCACGGAACATCCAGGTTCTCCGCCAGCGTGTCCACCGCATAAGGAAAGCCGCTTTCCTCCCCCGCGCCGCCGGGCGAAACGCCCCCCGCACCGGACGCCGGCGTTCCTTCCGGCGCGGCGGAGCCGCCCGCTCCCGCCGCCGGTGTTCCTTCCGGTACGGCGGAGCCATCCGGCGGCGCCGCAGTCTCCCCGGTTCCGGCTCCCGTGCCCGCCGGACCGCCCGCTCCCGGATTTTCGCCGGCGCCGCAAGCGGCAAGAGCGGCGGCGAGCAGAACGGCCAGCCCGGCCGTCGCCTTCATTCGCATTCCCATTCCTCCTTTGCGCGGAACCCGGACAGGTTCCTTTTACCGGATACTTACCCGCTTCGAAGCCCGGCGCCCCGCAAAAAAACGCGCCCGCCGTCAGCCGGCGCCGGCGCGTTCCTTCGCTTTTCCAGTCCTTAGTGTTCATCCTTACTTCCGCAGCCGGCCAAGCTCCTGCACGATGGCGTCGATCTCGCTGACGCTGAACGTCTCTTTGCCGTTGACGTGCTCGTATATTTCCAGAAGCTCCTCGTACTGCTCCCCGTCAAAATGCTCGGGCCGGATCGCCGCGCCGGAAGCCACGCGCAGCTTGGTTTTGATCGCTTCGATCATATAGGCAACATTTTCCTTCGTTTTCTGCGACAAATCCAACGCATTCACCCTTTCGCTCGTTTAAGTAATAGAGAAACCTTTTGCCGGACCCCGTTTTGAAAGTTTCGCTTCTCTCGTTATACTGATTCCATTAACTTGTTCGCCGAGGAGGAAACGCCATGCTCAAATCGTTTACCCTGCGTACGTCCGAACGGGACGAAATCTGCGACATCACCGGCAAAATCGCCGCCGCCGTGCGCGAGTCGGGCATCCAGGAGGGGCTGGCCGTGGTTTACTGCCCGCATACGACGGCCGGCATCGCCATCAACGAAAACGCCGATCCCGACGTCAAGCGCGACGTGCTGATGCGGCTCGACGAGGTGTTTCCGTGGACGCACCCCAAATACCGGCATGCCGAAGGCAACAGCGCCTCCCATTTGAAAGCGATTCTGACCGGCTCCTCCCAAACCGTCCCCGTCACCGGGGGGGCCCTGGCGCTCGGCCGCTGGCAGGGCGTCTACTTCTGCGAGTTCGACGGCCCGCGCGAACGCAGCTTCACGCTGAAGCTGCTGGAGGGCTGACCCGTGATCCGCGTCGGCCTGACGGGCTTCGGGGACCACGAGGAGCTTTACGGCAAAATCAAGCCGGCGGAGCGGCTGCGCACCTACAGCGAGCATTTTCCGATCGTCGAGATCGACAGCTCGTTTTACGCCGTGCAGCCCGTGCGCAATTTCGCCAAGTGGGCCGGCGAAACGCCGCCCGGCTTCGGTTTTATCGTCAAGGCATACCAGGGCATGACCGGCCACCAGCGGGACGGCAAGGCCTACTTCGACTCGGAGGAGGCGATGTTCGCGGCCTTTCGCGAATCGGTGCAGCCTCTTGTCGAGGCGGACAAGCTCTTGATGGTGCTCTTTCAATACCCGCCGTGGTTTGAATGCGTCCGCGAGAGCGCCCGGACCTTGCGCCGCGCCCGGGCGCTCATGGACGGGCTCCCCTGCGCGCTCGAATTCCGCAACCGCACCTGGTTCGAGGACGGCATGCAGGACAAAACGCTCGCCTTCATGCGGGAGGAAGGCTGGATTCACGCCGTAGCGGACGAGCCGCAGGCCGGCGTCGGCTCGGTTCCGATCGTGGCCGAAGCCACTGACCCCAAAGCGACCTGCGTCCGCCTGCACGGCCGCAATGCATCGGCCTGGCATCAGAACGGCCGGCCGGACTGGCGCCAGCACCGCTACCTGTACCGGTACAGCACGGAGGAGCTCCGGGAGTGGGTCGAGCGGCTGCGCGCGCTCGAACGGCAGTCCGAGAACGTTTATGTCGTGCTGAACAACAATTCGGGCGGCGACGCGACGGACAACGCCAAGGAGCTGATCGCCCTGCTTGGCGAAGGCGAGGAAGGGCATGCGCCGCGGCAGACGGTTCTTTTCGAGTGAGCCGGGATGCGCCCCTTCATTCCATCCTAAGGTTCGAGCAGCATGTCCACGTATTGCGCCTCGCCGAGCGAAACGCCGCCCTGGCCGTTGGTCAGATCGGTCAGCCAGGCGGCGAACGCTTCCGCTTCCGGCTGCGGAGGCAGGCAATGCAGCACAACCTTGTCGGTAAATTCCGTTTCGCCCATCCGCACGCCCCGGTTCCGCAGCTCGTTCTCTACCTTGCCGAGCCAGGTGTAGTCGATTTCCAGCCGCACGTCCCGGTGCAGCACGCGGTTCACCGGGGCGGCCGCGTCGATTCCGATCACCGCGCCGTCCGTGTATGCGCGGATCAGGCCGCCCGCGCCCAGCAGGATGCCGCCGAAGTAGCGGGTGACGACGACCGCCGTGTTTTTCAGGCCGCGGTTCTTGATGACCTCCAGAATCGGCTTGCCCGCGGTGCCGCTCGGTTCGCCGTCGTCGGACGCCTTCTGGCATTCGTCCCGTTCTCCGATGATATAGGCGGAGCAGTTGTGCGTGGCGGCATGATGTTCTTTTTTGATTTCGGCAATGAAGCGCACCGCCTCCTCTTCGCTTTCCACCGGGCGGGCGTGCCCGATAAAACGCGATTTGCGGATGACGACCTCGGCGGAGCCGGGCCGGCTTACGGTGCGGTAGGCTTCCAGCATCGGCGACTTCTCTCCCAACCAATAAGATTGGCTCAATTGTAGCACGGGGGCCTGAAACCGCGCAAAACGCGGGCGTGCCGGAACAAATTATTGTAATGGAGGTCTCCGGTTGACGGAGCCTCTTTTTTCCTCTAAAGTAGGAAGACAGGGAACATGTGTTTCCGCTTTTTCTTTTTTATCCCTTTTTTAAGAAAGGACATTTCCCCACCATGAAACGCATCAACATCCCGCTCCGCAAGTACGGGGAGCTCCTCGCCGGCTACCTCCGGCCCCAGTGGAAAAGCGTGCTCCTGCTGTCGGGCCTGCTGCTCGCGTCCATCGCCATGCAGCTGATCAACCCGCAAATCATCCGTTATTTCATCGACTCCGCGCAGGCGGGAGCCGAAACCCGGGGCCTCTATTACGCCGCCGGCTTGTTTATCGGGGTTTCCCTGCTGCAGCAGCTGATCGTGCTGGCAGTCACGTACATAAGCGAAAACGTCGGCTGGACAGCCACCAACCGGCTGCGGGTCGACGTCGCGGATCACTGCCTGCGGCTGGACCCGTCCTTTCACAAAAACCACTCCTCCGGCTCGCTGATCGAACGCGTGGACGGAGACATCAACGCCCTTTCGGCGTTTTTCTCCACGCTCAGCGTCACGCTCCTCAGCAACCTGGTGCTGGTATTCGGCATTTTGACCCTGCTGTTTCTCGAAGGCTGGCAGATCGGCCTGGTTATGCTCGTCTTCGTGGTTGCCGCGATCTGGGCCATCCAGAAGGTCCGGCAGTGGGTTTCCCCGCTCTGGGTGAAAATGCGGCAGATCAGCGCCGAATTTTACGGGTTTCTCGGCGAGCATCTGGAAGGCACCGAAGACACCCGCGCCAACGGGGCGACCGGCTTTGTCATGCGGCGCTTCCGTTCGCTGCTCCGGCGCTGGCTGCCGATCCGGCACCGCGCCTTTATGGGCTACGGGGCGATGTGGATCACGACGCTGATCGTGTTTGCGCTCGGCACCGCCGCCGCCCTTCTGGCAAGCGCGCAGCTGTGGAAAGCCGGCGCGATGACCATCGGGACCGTTTATATGATCGTTTATTACACCGAGCTGCTCGCCAAACCGATCGAGCAAATCCGCACCCAGCTCGATGAATTGCAAAAAGCGGACGCCAGCATCGTGCGCATCAGCGAGCTGCTCGCCACCGAATCCGCGGTGAAAGACGGGCCGGGGGCAGCCGCTCCGCACGGTCCGCTCGGGGTGCGGTTTCACGGCCTGCATTTCGGCTATGAGGAAGACCGCGCAACCCTGAGCGGCATCGACTTCGAGCTCGGCCGCGGACGCTCGCTCGGCCTGCTGGGCCGGACGGGCAGCGGCAAGACGACGCTCGCCCGCCTGCTGCTGCGCTTTCACGATCCGCAGACCGGCGCGATTACCTTGGAGGGCCGGGATTTGCGCGATTTCAAGCTGCACGACCTGCGCCGCCATGTCGGCCTGGTGACCCAGCAAATCGAGCTTTTCCAGGGCACCGTTAAAGAAAACCTGACCTTTTATGACGAGTCGGTAGACGACCGGAAAATGGAAGAAATACTGGAGGAGCTCGGGATGGGCGAATGGCTGCGCTCGCTGCCGCTCGGGCTGCAAACCCCGCTGGAGTCCGGGGGCGGCGGACTGTCGGCCGGCGAAGCCCAGCTGCTGGCTTTCGCCCGCGTCTTCCTGGCCGATCCCGGCGTGGTCATTCTGGACGAAGCCTCCTCCAAGCTGGACCCCGCCTCGGAGGGCAAAATCGTCCGCGCCATCGACCGGCTGGTCAAAGACCGGACCTGCATCGTCATCGCCCACCGGCTCGCCACGATTCGCCGGGTAGACGACATTCTGATCCTGGACGGCGGCCGCATCGCCGAACACGGCCGCCGCAGCGAGCTGGCCGCCGATCCCGGCTCCCGCTTCAGCCGCATACTCGCGACCGGAATGGAGGATTTGGCCTAAAATGAGCACGTTTAAATTACTTTGGCGGCTGTACCGCTACAGCCCGGCTTTATACATCGCCAACGCCCTTGCCTGGACGATGATTCATCTGGCGCCGATTTTGCCCGGCCTGGTCACCAAGCTCTTCTTCGACGTGCTGACGGGGGACGCCGCATTCGGCTTCGGCGTCTCCTCGGTGGCCGGTCTTCTGGTCGCCGTAGTGCTGGCGCGCTGCGTGATGATCGTCGCGGGGTTCACGACGGACGTCCACTACCGGTTCCGGGCCGCGAATCTCTTGCGCCACAACCTGCTGCGCCATGTGCTGCGCCAGCCGGGCGCGCGCGCCATACCGGGCTCTCCCGGCGAAGCGATCAGCACCTTCCGCGATGACGTCGACCAGGTCGAGGAGGCAATCAGCTGGTCGGTCGACCTGCTGGGGATGACCGCCTTCGCGGCTATTTCCGCCTGGATTCTGACCGGCATCGACGCGCAGCTGACGCTGTGGGTGTTCGTACCGCTCGTTGTCGTCGTCACCATCGCGCAATTTTCGACCGGCCTCCTGCAAAAATACCGGGCCGCCAGCCGCAACGACACGGCCAAGGTGACGGAAGCGATCAGCGAAATGTTCGGCTCGGTGCAGGCGATTCAGGTCGCCGGCGCGGAAGACCGCGTCATGGACCGGTTCCGGACGCTGAACGACCGGCGGCGTAAATCGATGCTGAAGGACAAGGTGCTGACCCAATTCTTTGAGACGGTTTATTCCAACACCGTCAACCTGGGCACTGGCCTTGTGCTCATCCTGGCCGCCGGCTCCATGCGCTCGGGAGAGTTTACGGTCGGCGACTTCTCGCTTTTTGTTTATTACCTGACCTTTGTTACCCAACTGATCCAGAACGTCGGCAAATTTATCACCTATTACAAACAAGCCGACGTCTCCAAGGACCGGATGATCGGCCTGCTGCAGGGCGCTCCCGCTTCGCGGCTCACCGAATTTCATTCGCTGCACCTCAAGGGCGAGCCGGATGAGCCGTCCGCCAAAACGGCGGCAGCTGCGGCTTCCGGGGCGGTTGCAGCAACCGCGGCGGTCTCGAATGCTCCCGTCCGGGAGGACGCCGCGGCGCAGAAGAGCCGGCCGGTCCTCCGGGTCCCGGCTTCCGGGCCAGCCGATCCCGGCCGCGAGCCCTTTGAGCCGCTTGAACTGCTGGAAGTGTCGGATTTGACCTCCCTCTATGCGGGATCGGGCCGGGGCGTGGAAGGCGTCAGCCTGCGGCTCCCGAAAAATTCCTTTACGGTTGTTACGGGCCGCATCGGCTCCGGCAAAACCACGCTGGTGCGTGCGCTCCTCGGGCTTCTGCCCCTTTCCCGCGGAGAAATCCGCTGGAACGGCCGAACCGTCGAGGACCCCGGCAGCTTCTTCGTGCCGCCCCGTTCGGCGTACACGCCCCAATCGCCGCGTCTTTACAGTGATACGCTGCGGAACAACATTCTGCTTGGCCTGGAGGACGACCCGGCCAAGCTGGACGAAGCGGTCCGCTCCGCCGTCATGGAGCGGGACATCGAAGCGCTGCACGACGGGCTCGACACGAAGATCGGGCCGCGCGGCGTGAAGCTTTCCGGCGGTCAGGCACAGCGTTCGGCGGCGGCGCGGATGTTTGTCCGCGACCCGGAGCTGTTCGTCTTCGACGACCTGTCCAGCGCGCTGGACGTCGAAACGGAACGGGTGCTTTGGCAGCGGCTGTTTGCCCGCCGACAGGCCACCTGCCTTGTCGTCTCCCACCGGCGGGCCGTGTTGGACCGCGCCGACCACATCATTCTGCTTCGCGACGGCAAGGTCGAAGCGGAAGGCACCCTGACGGAACTGCTCGCCACGAGCGAAGAGATGCGCCGGCTGTGGAATCAGGGGGAGCATCCGGAGGGACCGAAGCAAGCAAACGCTGAAAAATTGTAAAAAATGTACAAAAGTCCTATTGTCGTACCCGCAGAACTCCTTATAATACTCGGTATAGCTTTGGAATCCCGATCCCAAGGAGAAGGAGTTGACTCCCATGGCCGTCACCGCGCCTTCCGCCGATTGGATCAACGACCAGTTGGACCTCTACAACTACGCGAAAGAAATCGGCGACACTTCTTGGCAGCAAGCGATTCTGGAACGTCTTCGCCATCCCGATATTTTTTGCAGCTTGGATGCGGGCGAAAGCGGCACCCTGGAACAGCTCTGGGGGCTGTTTGACGACATAAACCGCCGGATGGTGGCGCTGTTCCGGCTGATCCGGGAAACAAGCGATCCGAAACGCCACGAGGAATTATGGGACGAGGTATGGCGCTTGAAGCTGCAGCGCGTCGAGTTGACCCGGCTGATTCGTACACGTTAACGCATCTATAAAAAATCCCGGTTGTCCGCAGGAGGCGGATAACCGGGATTTTTGGGTTTCACCGGAAGGTCGGAAGGGGAACCGGACTCCCGGGCCTTCGCTATCCTTTCCGGCGCAGGAGCGGTTCTTCGGCGCGCACCGGGGATTTCCCTTCAAACGGAATCTCCCCGAACAACGCGACCGTCAAATTGTCCAGCGTGTCGGGGCTTGCCGAGTACGCGTTGACCAGGGTGTCGGCAAACGGAATGTCGTTCAGCAGGTAAGGCGTCGCGAGCGACACGAAAATCGGCTGCAGCCCTTCCGTCTGCTGGAGCGCCCAAATGCCCTTGGCCGAATCGCCGGTCGGCCGCACCGTGTTCAGCAAGCCGTGCATCGGCAGCAGATACGGCACCAGAAGCGCGTCCCACTCGTCTTGCTCCGCCACGGCGCGGACGGACGTCAAGGGCTCGAACGTATCGGCTACCCCAACCGTGATCCCTTTTGCACGCAGCCGCTCGATAAAGCCGTCCAGCTGAGGGTAAACGCGGTCGTCGGTGATTTTGTTCAGCGGGACGACCAGCACCTTGCGGGTTTTGGCGGAATCGAGCGGCAGCAGCCCCTTGCGGTTGCGGACCAGGGTAATGCTCCGGCTTGCAATTTCCGCGCTGGCTTGGCCGGCGGCCTGGGCCATATCGTCGGGAAGCTTGCCGTTCGCAAGCCGCCGCGCGGACGGGTCTTCGCCTGTTTCGTCGATCCGCCACAGCCCCAGCCGGGCTTTCAATTCCAATACCCGCCGTACGCTTTCGTTAAGCCGCGCTTCCGAAATCCGGCCGTCGCGAAGCGCCCGGGCCATCAAATCCCCATATCCTTCGCCAGGCCAGAGCAGCACGTCAGTTCCCGCGTTGAAGCAGGCGATCAGCCGTTCCTCGCGGCCGGCCCATCCAAGGAAGCCGCCCATATCCAGTGCATCCGAGAGAATCACCCCGTCGAAGCCGAGATCGCCGCGCAGAAGCTCCGTCGATATCGCGGCGGACACGGTGGCCGGAACCGGCTTATCCGTCTCCCCTTCCAGCCACGGCAGGGCGATGTGCCCCGTCATGATGCTCCACACGCCCTGCTCGATCAGCTGGCGGTAAACAAGGCCAAACGTTTCCCGCCACTCCGTTTCGTCAAGGCTGTTAACGGAGGTCACGATATGCTGGTCGCGGAAGTCCACCCCGTCCCCGGGAAAATGCTTCGCGCAGGCGGCCAGCCCCTGCTCCTGCATGCCGCGCATAACGGCGGCGGACAAACGGGCGACGCGCTCGGGGTCGTCGCCGAGACAGCGGGTCGTGACGACAGGGTTCAGCCAGTTGAGCAAAATGTCCGCTTGCGGGGCCAGCGCCCAGTTGAAGCCGACTGCCCGGCCCTCCAGCGCAGTGTATTTGCCGAGCGCGTAGGCATGCGGCTCGCTGTCCACCGCCGCAAGGGCCATCATATTCGGGAACATGGTGAGCGAACGAACCGCCGCCCCCGCGCCGTACTCCAGGTCCCCGGAGATTAGCAAAGGCACGCGGCTGGCCTTTTGCAGCAGCCGGATTTTCTCCTGCACGGATTCCGCCGTGCTGTCCGCCCCGCGAATGATCTCGCCCCCGATAAAAAAGCTTCCCGCCGGGTTGTCCCGCAAATAGGCGCGAATCGCTTCCTCGGTAAACTCCTGCAGCGGCAAGCGGGCCGCGTGCTCTTGGCACGTTTGTCCGATCTTCTCCTCCAACGACAGCGACGCCAATGTCCGCTCCACCCATTCCCGTTCTTCCGTTGTCAGCGGCTTCATCAATGCCCTCATTCCTTTCCTCTCCTGTGCTCGGGCCGCCGTTCGCACGGATAAGGCCATATTGCGGGCTGCCCGGAAACAAAACGGCTCCTTTGTTGTCGAAAAAAAACAACGAAAAGGAGCCGCATTTGCGTAATCTGGGTTGTAGGGGATTCCGTAGTCAACATGAAAATCATTGGAGGGACCGGTGACCGTCCTGCAATGGCCCGGCCGCCTCCAATGGCAAAGGTTTTAGTCGTTCAGACGGGCTTCCAGCGCTTCTTTTTCCTTCTCGAAGCCCGGTTTGCCGAGCAGGGCGAACATGTTTACCTTGTATGCTTCCACGCCGGGCTGGTCAAACGGGTTGACGCCCATCAGGTAGCCGCTCACGCCGCAGGCTTTTTCGAAAAAGTAAACCAGGTATCCGAACGTGTAAGGCGTCATGTCCGGAATGGTGACGATCAGGTTGGGCACGCCTCCGTCCGTGTGGGCGAGCATGGTGCCCTGGAACGCTTTTTTGTTGACAAAATCCATCGTCTTGCCGCTCAGGAAGTTCAAGCCGTCCAGATCCTCGGCGTCTTCGCCGATGACGATTTCTTCCGTCGCTGTTTCCACCTGAATAACCGTTTCAAACAGGTTGCGGCTGCCGTCCTGGATAAATTGGCCCATGGAATGCAGATCGGTGGAGAAATCGACCGATGCCGGGTAGATGCCTTTGTGGTCCTTGCCTTCGCTTTCGCCGAAGAGCTGCTTCCACCATTCGGAGACAAAGTGCAGCGACGGCTCATAGTTCACGAGAATCTCCGTCGTTTTGCCTTTGCGGTAGAGCGCGTTCCGTACGGCCGCGTATTGGTAGCTCAGGTTGTCCTCCAGGTTCGGGTTGGCGAAATCCATGGTGGCGTCCGCGGCGCCCTGCATCATGGCGTCGATGTCGATGCCGGCCGTTGCGATCGGCAGCAGGCCGACCGGCGTCAGCACGGAGTACCGGCCGCCTACATCGTCCGGAATGACGAAGGTTTCATAACCTTCCGCGTCGGCCAGCTTCTTGAGCGCGCCGCGCGCTTTGTCGGTAGTGGCGTAGATGCGTTTGCCCGCTCCTTCTTTGCCGTACTTTTTCTCCAGCAGCTCGCGGAAAATGCGGAAGGCGATGGCCGGTTCGGTCGTCGTGCCGGATTTGGAAATGACGTTGACGGAAAAATCCTTGCCTTCGAGCAGCGAGATCAGATGCGCCGTATAGGTCGAGCTGATGCTGTTGCCAACGAAGAAGATTTGCGGCGTTTTGCGCTCTTCTTTCGATTGGACGTTGTAGAAGCTGTGGGTCAGCATTTCGATTGCGGCGCGTGCGCCCAGGTAGGAGCCGCCGATGCCGATGACGATCAGGACGTCGGAGTCCTCCTGAATCCGCTTCGCCGCTTGCTTGATGCGGGCGAATTCTTCCTTGTCATAGGAAAGCGGCAGGTTGATCCAGCCCAGGTAATCGCTGCCCGCTCCCGTTCCGTTATGTAATTGTTCATGGGCGACGCGGACCGCGCCGGCCAGATACTCGATTTCATGCGGAGCGACAAAAGGTGCAGCCTTGGAATAGTCGAAGCTGAGCTTGCTTTGCATAAAAGTTCCTCCTATAAGAAAAGATTCGGCGCTGTCCGCCGGCGGGACCCGTCCCGTATGACAGCGGTGCGCTTCGTTAACCTGCCGATACGGAGGCGATCCGCCTTCCGGCATGCCGAAATAAGGATGGCCGGCGGCTTACCGCTGACGCATAAAAATAGAATACTTTCAATAGATGGGAAATGCAAGTGACTGTCTTCACACCGGGTGAACCGTTTTCTTTTCCAGGGTTGCAGATTTTCGGTTTAGGCGGTTGCACGGCGGATGCAGGAGCCTGGGATATCCGCACAACACGACGTGTTTGGAGCTTGGGGCAGCCGCGCAACACGACGTGTTTGAAGCCTGGGACATCCGCGCAACACGACGTGTTTGAAGCCTGGGACATCCGCGCAAGCAGTAAATTGGCCGACCGCCGTGATGTGCTGTCCCGAGGGCAAAGCAAGCCCCAAGTTCCATTATCAGTGGCTCCCCGGATGATATGGTTGTCTACCCTGAAAATAACGCAACGTCATAGTCTGTGGTGCCCGCCAGGG
>NZ_JCAPET010000074.1:2162-14865 GCF_059735245.1 Gorillibacterium sp. sgz306347 | reverse complement strand
CCATGACCAAAGCTCCCGGCGCGTGATGGATATTGGACCACGACAATAGCCAAAAAATCCACCCTGAAATAACGCAACTTTATTTCATTTTCTGTGGTGCCCGTCAGGACATGGGTGGCTAACGGTTGCCAACGCCCTTATTTGCTCCAAAAGGGGCTCCATTAAGCGAAAAACACGAGAATAAGCTCCGTGGCAACCGTTACAAATTGCAGACGCGGTTTTTCGCTCCATTAAGGCTTGTGGCAACCGTTAGCCGGCCGGGGGAGGTTTCCCGTTTCCCCTTGCAAGTAATTTACGAAACCAACCTGGCCGGTTCCGCGAGTCCGGCCGGTCGAAAGGAGGTTTTTCCATGGGCATCCGGGTCGTGGACCTCTCCCAGGAAATTTATCAGGGGATGCCGGTGTTTCCGCCGCATCAGAAAACGATGATTTTTCCCAACATGAGCCACGAGGAAAGCGAGCGCAAGCTGGGCTTTGCATTCGCCACCAACAACCTGCTGATCAACGAACACGGACCGACGCACAGCGACGCGGCCTTCGAGTACGATCCGAATGGGAAAACCATCGACGAAATGCCGCTGGATTATTTTTATGGCCCGGCCGTCTGCCTGGACGTTTCGCACGTTCCACCAGGGGGCTACATCACCGTTGCCGATCTGGAAAAAGCGCTGCGCGGCGCCTGCCTGCCGCTGGACCGGGGCGACATTGTGCTGCTGTACACCGGCCACTACAACCGCGCGTACGGCACGGACGAATGGCTGACACGCTATGCCGGGCTGGATTACGAAGCGGCCGAATGGCTCGCCCGCCGCGGTGTCGTCAACATCGGGGTAGACTCGCCTTCCATCGACAACCCGGACGATCCCGCTTTTTCGGGGCATCTGGTTTGCCGCAAATATGGCCTCACCAATACCGAGAACCTCTGCAACCTCGAGCAAGTGGCGCAAAAACGGTTCCTCTATTTCGGCCTGCCCCTGAAAATCCGCAAAGGCACCGGTTCCCCGGTCCGTGCAGTCGCCGTATTCATTGAATAAAACGGGGAGTTGAATGCTATGCCCAGCGAAAGCATCATCGAGGAGATCGCCGTTCCGCCTTACGAAGGAAGAAGCGCGTTTGTCCGCAAGGGACAGACGCTTTACATCATCGACGTCGAAGGCAAGCAGGTGGGCGATTTCGTCTGCTTCCGCGCATCCGATCCGGGAGAGCATGTTTCGCCGGTCCATATGCGCGCCTCCCTCAGCAGCATCCGGCTGAAAATCGGGGACGGCCTTTACAGCAACCGCCGCCGTCCGCTGATGCAGCTGACGAAGGATACGGTGGGGAAGCATGATTTCTTTTTTCCGGCTTGCGATTATTACCGGTACAAGGTCGACTTCGGCCTGGAGGAACACCCCAACTGCCACGACAATCTGCAAAAAGCGCTCGCCCGGTATGGCCTGGGCGACATCGGGGTCCCCGACCCGATCAACTGGTTTATGAATAACGCCCTCGATGAGAAGGGGGATTATGTTATTGAGGAGCCGCTGTCCAAGCCCGGCGATTACGTAGCTTTGCTGGCGCTTGAGGATGTGGTGGTGGCGCTCTCCGCCTGCTCGCAGGATTTGGCCCCGGTGAACGCCTATCAGGTGACGCCGCTCAAAATGCAAATCGTCGGAGAGGCCGGGCCCGGGCGGCCGCCAAGCAGAAGAGGAGTCCCCGTGCGAAAAAAAAGAATCGCGGAGGTGAGCATCCAATGAGCCCGGAGCACAGGTATGACCGCACCCATCCCAGCACGCCCGCAGGCAAGGACGGCACGGCGGCTGAGCCCGGCAGCGCCGGCGCGGAAGGCCACGAATGCCGCGCATCGGCGCGCAAGGACGGCACGGCGGCTGAGCCCCGCCCCGTGGAGGCTGAAGGGCACGGCGGCCGCGCAGCCGCCGTGCCCTTCGAAGAAGCGGCGGCGTTCCTGCGCCGCCTGGTCCGGCTGGACAGCTGCAACCCGCCCGGCGGCGAGGAAGCGGTCGCCCGCTGCCTTGCGGAGCGGCTGGAAAGCGCCGGGCTGGCCGTGCGCCTGCTGCCGGCCGGCGCCAGCCGCTGCAGCCTGGAGGCCCGGCTGCGGCTTCCCGCCGGCGCGGCGGGCGCCTCCGGCAATCGGCTGCTTCTGTGCGGCCACCTGGATACCGTAACGCCCGGCGATTTGAACGCCTGGCGTCATCCGCCGCATGAAGGCGTCATTGAAGGCGGCCGCTTGTACGGACGCGGAGCCAGCGACATGAAGAGCGGCCTCGCCGCTATGGTGCTGGCGATGGAAGAGCTGGCCCGGGCGGAAGCGGACCGGCGGCGCAAGGCGGAGGAAGCGGCGCTGGAAAACGGGCGGGACCCGGATTCCGAAGCCATTTCCGAGCTGATTCTGTTGGCAACCGCCGGGGAAGAAGTGGACTGCATCGGCGCCCGGCGCTACGTGGAGGAGGTCGGTCTGGCCGGAGTGGACGCAATCGTGATCGGCGAGCCCACCGGCGGAAAAGTTGCCGTCGGCCACAAAGGCGCCCTCTGGATTGAGCTTTCAGTGGTCGGGCGGACGGCGCATGCCTCCATGCCGGAGCGCGGTGTAAACGCCATTGACCGCATGCTGGAGCTGGTCGCCGCCATCCGGGAGTTCGCCTCGGCGAACGGGGCGTCCAACCCCCTGCTCGGGAGCGGCTCGTTAGCCCTGACGAAGCTTTCCGGCGGCATTCAAACCAATATGATCCCCGACTGCTGTCTGCTTGAACTTGACATGCGGACAGTTCCGCCGCAAGCTCATCCCGGGCTGCTCCGCCGCCTGGAGGAGCTGCTGGCCGAAGCCCGCAGCCGCGACCCGGAGCTGCAGTGCCGGATGCGCTGCCTGCTGGACCGGCCGCCTGTCCTGACCGATCCGCAGGACGCTTTGATCCGGCTGGCGCTTGCCGCCTCCGGGCAAAAGGAAGAGGACATCCGGACCGTCTCTTATTTTACGGATGCCTCCGTCCTCAATCCCGAAAGCCGGATACCCACGCTGCTTTACGGACCGGGGGACGACAGCCTGGCTCATCAGCCAAACGAATCGGTCGACCTGGAGGCGTACTACCGGTCCATCGCTTTCTACCGGGAGCTGGCCGGACGATACCTGAACAGCTGACGGCTCCCTTTGCTCTCCCGTCCAAAACGCTTGCGCCGCCCAACGGACAGCCAAGCGTTTTTTTGCGCTTGTTTTTCCTGCTCATTGGAATATGATGCAATAGAAAGCATTTATTGTTGTTTCCTAGTATTGTTGTTTTCCTAACAAGGAGGCTCCCATGGCGGCCATCATTCTGGACTCGATCTCCAAAGAATACCCCGGAGGCGTTCATGCGCTGGACCGGCTCTCCCTCACGATACCGGAAGGAGCCGTGTTCGGGTTTCTCGGACCGAACGGCTCCGGCAAAACCACAACCGTGCGAATCCTCAACGGCATTTTGCGGCAAACCGGGGGACAGGCAAGCGTTTTTGGCTATGACACACTCCAAAGCGGGACCGACATCCACCGGCTCTCCGGCGTTATGACGGAAGCGGCGCGCTGTTATGAGAATCATTCCGCCCGGGAAAACCTGATGCTCTACGGTGGACTTCACGGGCTTACGGGAAAACGACTGGCGGATAACATCGAGCGGACCTTAAAAGAGGTTGGATTATTCGACGACAAGGACCGCAAGGTCAAGCACTTCAGCTCCGGGATGAAAAAGCGGTTGTACCTGGCCATCGCCCTGGTGCACGAACCGAAGGTCCTTTTCCTGGATGAGCCGACAGCCGGCTTGGACCCGCAAAACGCATTGGTCGTAACGGAGTTGATCCGTTCCCTCGTCAAGGAAAAAGGCGTCACCGTCTTTTTATGCACCCACCAGCTTTCCTACGCGGAAGCCATATGCACCGATTACGGCTTTCTGCGAAAAGGACGGCTGCTCGCCCACGGCAGCTTTGAAGCGCTTCTGAAGGCGAACCGGGCGCCGCTCACACTGGTCGTGAAAGGGAAGCACCTCGGCCCTTCCTTTGTTTACGATGCGCAAAAGGACTGGTATACCCGCGAAATCGCGGAGGATGCCGAATCCGCTGCCATTATCCGCGACGAGATTCTGGCCGGCGGGCTGATCAGCGAAGCGTTCAAGCGGAGATGGGACCTCGAAACGCTGTATTTTTGTTATTTCAAGGAGGAGGAAGCATGAAAAGCGTTTACCGTATCCTGATCGCCAAAGAAATCCGCAATGTCGTCCGCGACCGGCAGGTGCTCCTCCCGATGCTTGTCTTTCCCTCGCTTTTTCTGCTGATCATCCCTTGTTTCGTGGCCTTTATGCTCATCAGCGGCCGCTCGTCCGGCACCTATGAGCAGTTCATGAGCGGTTTCGACAAGCTGTTCCCGCTTTTGTTTCTGCTTGTTCCGGTTACGCTGTCCTCGGTAATCTCCGCGGGCTGCTTTGTGGGCGAACGGATCCACGGCACCATGGAGAGCCTGCTGTATTGCCCCGTCACCGTCCGGCAAATTCTCACCGGCAAGCTGACGGGAATTTTTCTACTCACTTATTCCATCACGTTGGCCTATGTTCTCCTTTTTGGCGCCATTTCCAACTACACCGGCCTTGCCGTTTACGACCGCTGGATTTTCCCGAACGGGCGGTTCCTCTTCCTCATTCTTTGGCTTGCCCCCGCCGCCACCCTGTTTGTGATCACCTTGACCATCCTCATCTCCGCCCGGGCAAAATCTTTCGAAGGCGCCCAACAGCTCACCACCTTTCTGGCGCTTCCGGTGCTTGTTCCTCTCTTCGGCCAATTAACCGGCGCTTATCGGATCAGCAGCCTGTGGTACTTGATCATCGGGCTCGCAATCTTCGCCGCCGACTATATCCTCCTACGCATCGCAAGCCGGCTTTTTGTCAATGAAAAACTGGTTTCCCTGTAAGGCTTGCCGCCAATAGCTTCGTCCCTGTAACAGCGCCTATTTTCATTTGCGAAATTTTTCACCAGCGTATTGCCAAACCTTTCCTCCGGATGTATCTTTATAAACAATCGATCATCTATAGACAATCGATCATCGCCGGAAAAGGAAGGATGCCCCGTGATTCTATTAAACCCGCACGAGTACCCAAAAGCGCTTGAAGCTCTGCAAGCCATCCCTGTTAATACCATGTTCGCCGAAGCGGTCCTGCGCCAAAAGCTGCCGGGAACGGTTTACGCCAACCGGGAGGACAAGCCGGACGCTTTTTATGCACAGCATCCTTACGGCATGTCCCTTCTGTTCGGCAATCCGGGGGACGAGGCATTCAACCGGCAGGTGGCGGATCATTTAACCAACGCCGGCAAAACCCGGACGGGGACCGAATGGCTGCAGGTATACCCGGACGCCTGGAACGGGGTGCTTCAAGACCTGCTCGGCTCCCTGCTGCTTGAAGGCGGAGAGCCGGCAAGCGCTCCGGCCGGGCATGTCGTGAAAAACACCCGCGTCAACTTCAAGCTGGACCCCGAGGCTTACCGCGAAGCGGTCCGGCTGGCGGGCGAGCCCGGCTGCGAAGTCAGCCGAACGACCGGGGACATGCTTCCAGGCATAACGGGGGCGGTCGTGCCGCGGTATTTCTGGCGCGCGGAGGAGCAGTTTCTGGAGGAAGGCGTCGGCTTTACGCTTGTCTGCGACGGAGAGCCCGCGGCGACCGCCTTCTCGTCCTGCATCAACGAAACGCAGCTGGAGATCGGCATCGAGACAAAAGCGGGCCACCGGGGCAAAGGGTTTGCCTTCCATGTCTCGGCCGCCCTCATCGATTACTGCCTGGCGCACGGCCTGGAGCCCGTCTGGGCCTGCCGGCTGGAAAACCAAGGCTCGTACAAGCTGGCGCAGAAGCTCGGCTTCCGGCAAACGCTGACTCTGCCTTACTATTTCCTCGCCCTGTAAAACGCCAACGAGCAAAAAAGCCCTTTTCGTACGGCTATGGCCGGCGAAAAGGGCTTTTCGGTTTCGTCTCGTTAGCCGCCCATGCCCTGGCGGGCACCACAGACTATAAAGTTGCGTTATTTCAGGGTGGATTTTTTGGCTATGCCGTGGTCCAATGTCCATCACGCGCCGGGAGCTTTGGTCATGGGGCGCCGGAAGGGACCGGACAAATTCTAACGGTTGCCAGCGAGCTTATTTTGCTTAAAACGGGACTTTTCAAAATCTAACGGTTGCCACGGAGCTTATTTGGCTCGGAGAGGGGGCGTTTTGGTCTTTTTGGGGCAAATAAGCGCATCCGCAACCGTTAGAAATGGAAACAGGGGTTTTTTGGGCGAATAAGCGCTGTGGCAACCGTTAGCCACCCATGCCCTGGCGGGCACCACAGACTATGAAGTTGCGTTATTTTCGGGTAGAAGGGACTCGTTAAATCTGGATATGGCGCTCAACCCGGCTCGACGGATGAACCACCAGCCGGTCCGTATATTCCACGAGGCCGATGCGGCTGTTCGGTCCGATAATCACCGTGCCGCCGTGGACTGTCTGGACATGTGCGTTCTGAAGCTCCACCTGCGTGCCCTCAACCAGAGAGGATTCGAACCGCTGGTAGGCCCAATTGCCGAACAGGGAGCACAACCAGTCCAGCAGCTTGGCAAAAGGCACGCCGCCCCCGCGTACAATCCGGATGGAGTCTCCGCCGATCTCCCGCGCATAGCAATTGCCGTGCATCGTAAACTCCAGCCGGTTGACGTTCATCAGCTCGTCGACCCGAAAGACGCCCGAGCCGGTAAACTCCTCCGCCTCCACATCCGCGCGGCTGCGGAACGATCCGCTGACCTGAACGCGGTTCACCTTCAGCCCCCGGCAGGAGAAGCTGCCCGATGTCGTCACGAAATCCGTTTCCATCCGGCCTTCCACCGAACCCGAACCGGAAAAGGTATGCTTGCGTCCCGTGAGGTCGCCTTCAAACTTTCCGCTTCCGCTGACGCTCAGCTCCTCCGCGCTCACATTGCCCCGGGCGCGTCCCGAGCCCGAAATCCGCAGGCTATTGGCCTGAACGCCGCCGTCCAGCACCCCCGAGCCCGAAATTGTAATCCGGTTGTATTGCCCGCCCGGAATGGTGCCGCTCCCGGAAATCGTGCCGTCGGGCAGCCGATAGCCTTCCATTGCCATCATCCTTTCTCCTCCTTATCCGTAAGCCCCGCCGCCAGCTTTCGGGCTTCGCTCTCCATGTCGATATCCGCCACTATCATCAGCTCGGGCTCCGGCCACAATGGCGCCCCTTGCTCCAGCAGCACAAACGCTTCAACCCGCACTCCGCCCAGGACCGCGACGCGGTAGGCGGTGCCCTTCATTTCGGGCAGCCAGGCCAGCGCGGCGGACGCCCACCGGCCGGCCAGCGCATCGTTTAAAAGCCCCCGCTTCTCCAGCTGATTGCCGATATGCAGAAACAGCAGATGCAAAAAGGTCAGCCCCTCGCCGCCCAGACGGTCCAGCATAGCCCGCGCCGAAGCGGTGCCGAGGTCAAGCCGCGCGGCGGCTTCCTTGCGCGCATACGTCCGGTCGTCCTGCTCGGGGGAAAACCGCTTCGCCAGCTCCTCCAGCGAATGGTCGTCTTTCATCGCCAGAATGGCCGACACCCGCTCCAGAATCCGTTCCCGGGGAAAAAAGGTTTCCTGCCCGGTATAGGCCGATTGTTTAACAAACCAAGCGTCGGGGATCAGGCTCTGGCGTTTCCACCGGTACAGCTGCCCGTACGAGATTCCGGTCACCTGCAGCAGTTCCTTCTTGGAAATCCACTCTTCTTTCTCCAATCCCTTCCCTCCACAAAACATTGTTACGTTGAATTTAGTGTAACATAACATTGTTACGCGATCAATAGGCGCTTTTTTGGACCCCGCATATTCTTAAAAAGATCCGTTTGCCTTCTCGCTGCGCGCCCTCATAATCAAGTTCCCCCGTATTCCATCCCCTCCTTTGTTCAACACTTCCCTGACCTCCGCAGCTCCTTGCCCTTTTATCCGCTCTTCGCATTGGTTTTAAACCGCGCAAAAAACCGCCTCCGTTGACCGGACGGAGGCGGCTTGCAGCTAATTCGGCTTTCGGGGCCGAGCCCGTGTCAATTATGCGTGACGGCAAAGCGGTTTTTGTATTCGTCCAGCGTGACGACCTCGCCGAAAATGCCGATGTCGCGCAGCCCGGCCCGGTGCATCTCCTCGTCCTTGGAGGCGCAGCAATCGCTGACGCACATGACCTTGTAGGTGTGATAAAGCGCGTCGGACGCGGTGGAGCGGACGCATACGTTCGTCCAGACGCCCGTCACGACCACGGTGTCGATTCCCTCCTCGCGAAGGAACAAGTCCATGTCCGTGTAGCTGAATGCGCTGTGCCGGCGCTTTTGCACGATATAATCCCCTTTGTCCTCCTGCGGCTGAAGCTCCTCGATAAAGGCGGATCCCCAAGTCCCCTTGATCGCGTGCACCGGCCGCACCCGGAAATCGGCGTCGCTCTTGCGGTGCGCCTCCTGCACGAAAATGACCTGAATGCCGTTGTCATGGCTGAAGGCGATCAGCTCCTGGAGCGCCGGCACAATTGCGGCACCGTTCGGACAGCAAAGCGCGCCCTCCGGCTTGATAAAATCATTTAACATGTCGATGATGACCACTGCGTGCTTGCCCATTGCGCAACCTCCTTATTGGTAAGCCGAAAGCCGCCTCTCCCGGTCTTGGGGCACCTTACGGGTTGACTTCGCCCCCAACCTCTTGCAGCTTCGGCGGCCCGCGCCCCCGATCAGTATTTCAGCAAGCGCGGCAGCTCGCTGATTGTCTGGCGTTTCACGTACTGCCCGACGCCGGGCTTGGCGACGATGCCCTCAGAGTCATCGTATACCAGGTGGCCGCGCACGATCGTTTTGTCCACCTTGCCCTTCAGCTTCATACCATGGAACGGCGTGTATTTCGGCTTGCAGTGCATCTTCTCCTGATCGATCGTCCACTCCCTGTCGAGGTCGATGATGGTGAAGTCCGCGTCCGCTCCGATTTCCAGCGCGCCTTTTTTCGGGTAGAGCCCATAATGCACCGCCGGGTTTTTGCACAATACCTCGACGAGCCGCGACAGGCTCAGCCTGCCTTTGTTGTAGCCTTCGCTGACCATCACCGGCACCATCGTCTCGACGCCCGGAATGCCCGGGAATGCGGTCCAGATGTCCTGGCCCGGCGCCTTTTTCTCCGTGGCGATCTCGTACGGCGCGTGATCGGTGGCGACAAAATCGACCGAGCCGTCGATCAGGCCCTCCCACAGCATCGCGTTGTCTTCCTTCCGGCGCAGCGGCGGGGCGATTTTGGCGAACACGCCGAATTCGGTCATGGCGTCCACCGCGTTCAGGGTCAGGTAGTGCGGACACACCTCGGCCGTTATCTTCAGCCCTTTGAGCTTCGCGGCTTTCACCAGCTCACTGCCGACGCCCGTGCTCATGTGCACGATATGCAGCCGCGCCCCGGTCTCTTCCGAGAACGCGATGCCAAGCTGAATCGCCGCTTTCTCCGCCAGAATCATACGCGCTTCCGCCCAGGCCGGGCCGTCCGTCCGCCCCTCGGCTTTCAGCTTGTTTACGTAATAATCGCAGATGGCGTAGTTCTCGGCGTGAATGCCGATCGGCAGGCCGGTTTTCGCTACCGCATAGAAGGCCTCAAGCATTTCCGGGTCCGTGACCCGGGGATAGGAAGGTACGGACGGCGTCATGTACACCTTGAACGCGACGACCCCCTGCGCCGCCTGTTCCTCGACAATGCTCATCATGTCGTTGCGGACATCCTCGCCCGTGATGCCGCCCCACATGGCGTAATCCACCAGCCCTTTGCCTTCGATCTGGCTCAGCTTGTATTCCAGGTTCTGCACGGAGCGGACCGAGGGCACGCTGCAGCAGGGCATGTCGACAATCATCGTGACGCCGCCCGCCGCGGCGCTGCTCGTGCCCGTCACGAAATCTTCCCGGTGCGTAAAGCCCGGGTCGTTGATGTGCGTGTGCGAATCGATGCAGCCCGGCAGCACCAGCATGCCCTTCGCATCGATGACGCGGGCGTTTCCGGTGTCCGCCACCTTGCCGAAGCCGACAATCGTTTCATTTTCCACCAAAATGTCCGTCAGCACCGTGCGGTCGCCCTGCGGAATGTTCGCGTTTTTCACGACCAGATCGTAACTCATGAACACACACCTCTTTTCAAAAGGATTTCCCGGCCGGGCGCGCAAAAAAGCCCAGACTGCAACAGGTACGGAATCGAGGCCTTGCCCGAAATCCCAACGCATCAAATTGCCCATACGCGGGTGCGGCGCAATCGTCCATTCCATACCTCTTGTAGCCTGGGGCAATTTACGGTCGCCTGGTCGAGACGCTCAATCCGATTATTGAGCTTATACAAGGGTATGCTGCGGCTGGCAGACAAAGACCAATGGGAGAATAGCTTTCATCAAGGCAGAGACCCTACGCGAAAATAGTCAGCGCTCCGAAGGAGATTTGGGCTTCCGGCCGCTGTTGTTTCCGGATTCGTCTGAATGGGACCCCAAAGGGGCGAATCCGAAAACAAAGGCGGGCGCTGGCGCTCCTCCAGCCTCAAATTCCTTCTCCGCTTCTTTTTTCCCAAAGGGTACAGCAAAGTGCCTTTCCGCTATTCATCGGGTCGTTGTCTTTGCACATTTTGCCAGACCGGTTAAATTAAGTTCATGCTATCACCCGTTAATTTTTGTGTCAATATATCGGACATAAGCGTCACGAACTGTTCAAAAAATGAATATTTTTGTTAGTGCTTGTTATATGAATTGACATGAATGACCTTTTGGGCTATAGTCAGGATTACTTTCAAGCTTCTTTTCGTATAACCTTAATGATCGGATTAAGGGTCTCTACTCGGAAACCGTAAATTTCCGGCTACGAAAAGCATGCCCTTGCCGGCGTGTTTTTTGGCGGCCGGTTTTTTATTGGGAAGGGATAGAGAAGCATTTTGGTGGAGGTGGCGATTTCGATGTCCAGCCTGTTGATCAAAAACGCCCAGCTGGTGACGATGAACGCGCAGGAGGAAATTGTGCACGGCGACATCTGGGTGAAGGGGGACCGGATCGAAGCGATCGGCCCCGATCTCGACCCGCCGAAGGAAGGCCTCACGGTCATTGATGCGACGGGCCGGACGGTAATTCCGGGGTTCGTGCAGACCCACATTCACCTGACGCAGACGCTTTTTCGCGGAAAGGCCGACGACCTGGAGCTCATGGACTGGCTGCGCAAACGGATCTGGCCGCTGGAGGCGGCGCACGACGAAGAATCCAACTACTATTCCGCCCTGCTCGGCATCGGCGAGCTTCTGCAAAGCGGCACCACGACCATTGTCGACATGGAGACGGTGCACCACACGGAGTCGGCCTTCCGGGCCATCGCCGAGAGCGGCATCCGGGCCATCTCGGGCAAGGTGATGATGGACAAAGGCTCCGAGGTCCCCGAGCCGCTGCGGGAAAAGACGGCGGATTCCATTCAGCAAAGCGTCGATCTGCTGGAAAAATGGAACGGGTACGACAATGGCCGGATTCAGTACGCGTTTTCCCCGCGTTTTGTCGTGTCGTGCACGGAGGAGCTGCTGAAGGAAGTGCAAAAGCTCTCATCCTCTTATAACGTCAAGGTCCATACCCACGCCTCGGAAAACCAGGGCGAAATCGCCATCGTGCAAGCCGAAACGGGCATGCGCAACGTCGTCTACCTGGATCATCTCGGCCTCGCCAACGAGCGGCTTATCCTGGCCCACTGCATTTGGCTGGACGACGAGGAAAAGCGGATCATCCGCGAGCGCCGCGTCAACGTGAGCCACTGCCCCGGCTCCAACCTGAAGCTTTCGTCGGGAATCGCCGAGGTGCCGGATATGCTGGACCAGGGAATCTCCGTCAGCCTTGGCGCGGACGGCGCACCCTGCAACAACAACCTGGACATGTTCAACGAAATGCGGCTGGCGGCTCTCATCCAGAAGCCGCTGCACGGCCCGACCGCCATGAACGCGAAGCAGGTGTTCCGCATGGCAACCATCGGCGGAGCGCGGGCGGTCGGCCTCGGCGACGAGATCGGCAGCCTGGAGGTCGGCAAAAAGGCCGATCTTGCGATTCTCAACCTGAACCAGTTTCACACGTTCCCGTCCTACGGGTCGGACCCGATCCCGCGCATTGTCTACTCCGCCACGCGGGCGGACGTGGAAACGACCGTTGTCGGCGGCCGCATCGTGATGGATCGCGGCATCATGCGCACCATCGACAAGGAGCTGGTGCTGCGCGAAGCCGACGCCTCAATCAAGCGCTTGTTGGCCCGCACGCCCGGCATTTAAGGCGATTTGGCGCCGCTGCGCGTCGCCGCGCACTTCGCGGTGACTCCTTCTCCTGAACAGTGGTACCCAGTGGCGGCATCCCTGAAAAGCTTCCCTCCGGCATGGCCGGCAGGGAGGCTTTTTGCCATGCCGGGCGGCCGGGCTTTATGCCGATTGCGGGGCGATCTGCTATACTGGGGAAAGATCAAAGCGGGCCGCCTACGGTCCGAACGGAGCAAGGAAACGGCAGTCAGCCGGGGAGGACAACATGGGAGAAGCGAAGCACAGAGCGAAAGACGCCGGGCGCGGGGCGCAGGAAGCGGGACGCCTGGCGGAATTGGCGGAGCGTGAGACGCCGGGGGCGGGACGCATGGCGGAAAAGGCGGAGCGTGAGACGCCGGGGGCGGGACGCATGGCGGAAA
>NZ_JCAPET010000074.1:0-2153 GCF_059735245.1 Gorillibacterium sp. sgz306347 | reverse complement strand
GGCGGAGCGTGAGACGCCGGGGGCGGGACGCATGGCGGAAAAGGCGGAGCGTGAGACGCCGGGGGCGGGACGCATGGCGGAAAAGGCGGAGCGTGAGACGCCGGGGGCGGGACGCATGGCGGAATTGGCGGAGCGTGAGACGCCGGGGGCGGGACGCATGGCGGAATTGGCGGAGCGTGAGACGCCGGGGGCGGGACGCATGGCGGAATTGGCGGACGCTGCGGCAAAAGCCGATCGGCGCGTGCTGATCGTGACAGCCGTGGCGGCGGAACGCGATGCCGTGCTGCGCGGGCTGGCCCGCGGCGGGGCGGACGCCGCGCGCTTCGACGTCATCGCGGGCGGCGTGGGGCCCGCTGCCGCAGCGGCGTCGACCGCGGCAGCGCTGGCCGCCGCTGCCGCTCGCGCAGGCGCCACGCCTGGCGGCGGACGGGCCGAAGCGACCGCGCCCGGCGGCGGCTACAGCGCCGTCGTGAGCGCCGGCATCGGCGGCGGCTTTCCCGGGCGCGCGCCCGTGAGCTCGCTCGTCGTTGCCAACGCCATCGTCGCCGCCGACCTCGGGGCCGAGTCGCCGGACGGCTTCCTCGGCCTCGACGAGCTCGGCTTCGGCTCGGCCCGCGTCGCGGTCGACCAGGCCCGGGCCGAGCGGCTCGCCGCCCGGTTGACCGCCGCCGGCCTGTCCGTGGCGACCGGCGCGGCGCTCACCGTATCCGCCGCCACCGGCACGGCCGCCACCGCGGCCGAACGCGCCGCGCGGATTCCCGGCGCAGCCGCCGAAGGCATGGAGGGCTACGGCGTGGCCGTGGCCGCCCAGGCGTTCGGCCTGCCTGTGCTGGAGCTGCGCGCCGTCTCCAATCCGGTCGGACCGCGCGACCGCGCCGCTTGGCGAATACCCGAAGCCCTTGAGGCTTTGGCGGCGGCAAGTTCTTTTTTTCCGGAGGTGCTGTAAATGAATCGTTCCCTGTCCATTGCGTTTTCTCCGTGTCCAAACGACACGTTTGTATTTCACGCTTGGGTGCACGGGCTGCTGCCAGGCGCACCGGAGCTTGACGTTACCTACGCCGACATCGACGTCACCAATGCGCTCGCGGAAAGCGGAAACGGGCCGGACATCATCAAGCTGTCTTACGCCGCGCTTCCCTGGGTGCTGAACGACTACGCCCTGATTCCCTGCGGAGGGGCGCTTGGGCGAGGCTGCGGGCCGCTTGTGCTTACAGCGGGCGGAGCATCCGGCACGTCGCCCATTCCGGCCGACCTTTCCGGCAAACGCGTGGCTGTGCCCAGCGAGCGCTCAACCGCCTACCTGCTGTTCCGGCTGTGGGCCGCGCGCCAGGTGCCGGGCGGCGTCGGAGAGATCGTCGTTCTGCCGTTCGACCGGATCATGCCGGCCGTCCAGAGCGGAGAGATCGACGCCGGTTTGGTCATCCACGAGGCCCGTTTTACCTATCCGTCCTATGGACTCTCGCTGGTCGAAGACCTTGGGAGCTGGTGGGAGCTGGACACCGGCTTGCCGATCCCGCTCGGCGCAATCGTCGCCCGCCGCGACCTTGATAGGGACGCCATCGCCGGCTGGGTCCGTGCCTCAGTACGGCATGCCTGGGCTCATCCCGAAGCCTCCCGCGAATACGTCCTGGCGCACGCGCAGGAAATGGCTGCGGATGTTGCAGACGCCCACATCGGGCTGTACGTCAACGAGTTTACCGCCGATTTGGGTCAGGACGGATACGGCGCCATCCGGGCGCTGCTCGGCCGGGCGGCCGAGGAAGGCCTTGTGCCCGCCATCGATCTGGCCCGGCTGCACACGTAAGCCTTTCCTCTCCGCACCGCTTACCGCTTTAGGAGGAGTGTCACATGTCAACGCTCAACCCGGGAGCGGCAAGCGCAAGAAAGCAAAACGCCCGGCGAACCAAGCCGTTGAAAAAGCTCCCGATTTTCTAGTATGCGTAGTAACCGGACGGCGGATAATCCGTGAGTATACAAGACAGAAGGGACCGAAAGAAAACCCTTTTCCTTCATCGCCAAACGCGGTTAGTTTCCAATGCCTGAGGCTTGCCGAAAGCTGCAAATATGCAGTATTTTTCGCCCGTTAGCCACTCATGCCCTGGCGGGCGCCACAGAAAATGAAAATAAAGTTGCGTTATTTCAGGGTGGATTTT
>NZ_JCAPET010000073.1:0-15197 GCF_059735245.1 Gorillibacterium sp. sgz306347 | reverse complement strand
CCTGGCGGGCACCACAGAAAATGAAAATAAAGTTGCGTTATTTCATGGGTAGAAAATAAAACCGAAGGTTTTTCGCCAAATAAGCCCTGTCACAACCGTTAGCTCTCCGTACTGGCCCATCCTGCTGTTATAGATATGAAACTAGGTGGTTTGCCTTCTTTTTAGAGTAGAAAAAGAGGAGGCCAGAAGGCCGGGTGCGATACGAGTTTGGCCGCATGGTATTCAGAGGGCCGGGCGGCAACGAGATAGATCAACCGTTTCCGCCTGTATGGGAGAGAGGGACATTGACAAGCCATCGGGCAGAATTTCAGAGTGAGTGCTGAAAGACCGCGCCTTAAACCTTAGGGCTGATCCAAGATAGACAGCTCCAGATTGTCGACGAACCGGCGCAGCGGGGCTGTCATCGGGCAGAATTTCAGAGTGAGTGCTGAAAGGCCGCGCCTTGAAGCTTAGGGCTGATCCAAGATGGACAGCTCCAGATCGTCAACGAACCGGCGCAGCCGGGCCGCCATCCAGCGGTCGACCTCTCCGCTTTCAAACATCCGCTGGACGGTATCCCGCTGCTCCTGCAGCGCCTGAAGCTTCAGGTCGAATTTATGGCCGTCTTCCCAGTCGGCGTTTTTGGACCGATCCAGCTTTTCTGTCAGCAGCCGGTAGCTTCGGATCGCTTTGGCCAGCTCTTCCTGAAACGCGCCGCGTTCTTCCTCGCCCGCGGCCTGATGCTGCAAAGCCTCCAGCGCCGCTTGAGCCATCCGCCGCTTTACGTCTCCCGCTTCGCGGATCGAAGCCTGCCTGTCCTGCTCGGCGCTCTGCTCGGTCAGCGTTGCAAACAAGCCGCTCATCATGCGGCCGAGCTCGACCGCCGAGGCATGCAGATGCGAATCGAAGCGGCGGGCGGCGAGCGCCTCCGCGTGATCCAGCAGCATGTTCAGCCGCTCGGCGGTTTCCGGGCTTGCCTGCCCGCACTCGCACAGCCGTCGCAGCGCTTTGCGCTCCGCGTCCCAGGCGATCCGGCGCACCCGCAAGGCCTCCGCCTTTTCCTCTTCGCTTCGGCCGGTGCGGAGCGCCGGCAGCCGGCTTGTGGCGGCTTCGATCTCGGCCGCGGCGGTTTCGGCCGCCTCGCGATTCCCCTCCGCGCCGCCGGAGCGCAGAAGCAGAACGCCGGCCGCCAGAATCTTGGCCTTGGCAGCGGATTCGCTCAGAGCGGAGCCGCTTTCCGCCGCCGCCGGTTTCTTGTCGGCGAATAGCGGCAGCAGCACACTGGCGATCACAAGCGAGAACAGGATGACGCCGGCCGCCAGAAAAATCATCAGGTCCCGCTCGGGAAACGGCGAGCCGTCCGCAAGCGTCAGAGGGATGGAAAATGCGCCTGCCAGCGTCACAGCGCCGCGGACGCCGGATAAAGAGGTCAGCAGCACGGATTTGACCGGAACCGGCTCGGCGTTTTTCTTGCGCAGCCGGGTAAACAACAGGATCCACAGAAAGCGCAGGGCGATCAATAGCGCCGTTATGGCGGCCGCATACCCGATCACCTGCAGATTGCTGATGTTTTCGTTCTCGATAATCGACCGTGTCGCATCGGGAAGCGAAAGACCGAGCAGCACAAACACGAGGCCGTTCAGCACAAACAGCAGCATGGACCATGTGCTGGCGGAGACAATCTGCAGCTTGTGCTGCGGCGCGTCGGAGCGGTCCCGCTCCACGGCGTGCACGATGCCTCCGGCCACGACGGCCAGAATCCCGGAGACGCCGATTTCCTCCGCGATCAGATAGATGAAAAACGGCGTCAGCAATTGGATCAGGACGTGGACGGTGACGTCCTCCATGCCGAGCCGGCGGATAAAGGCGGCGAGCCGCAAAATCAGAAAGGCGAGCAGCGCTCCCGCCAGCAGCCCGCCGGCGGCGATGACGACAAAGCTGACGGCGGCTTTGCCAAGCGAAAAGGTGCCGGTGACCGCGGCGGCAATGGCAAACCGGAACGCCACCAGTCCGGAGGCGTCATTCATCAAGGATTCGCCTTCCAGAATGCGGTGAATCCGTCCGGGCAAATGCACCCGGCTGGCAATGGAGCTTACCGCGACGGCATCGGTGGGCGACAATATGGCGGCGAGGGCAAACGCGGCCGGAAGAGCGATGGCCGGAATCATCGCGTGAATCGCGGCGCCGAGCGCCCCCACCGTGACGAAGACGAGCCCGAGCGCCAGCATCAGAATCGGCGCGCGCAGGTTCCACAGCTCATGACGGGGGGTTCTTTTGCCGTCATTGAACAGGAGCGGCGCGATGAACAGCACAAAAAAGAGTTCCGGCTCGAGCGGCAGATGGATTCCGTGCGGAACGAGCGCGGCGGCAAGGCCCAGGGCGATTTGGATCAAAGGCACGGGAATAAAGGGGAGAAACCGGTTGATGATGTTGGAGACTCCGATCAGGACGAGCAAAACGAGAATCGCGACAAACGTTTCCAAGCAGCCTTCACATCCGTTGTTTTTTATTGTTCCTATTATAGCCCTGTCACCGGGCCAAGACAAAAAGACCGGCCTTTTCACAAGTTTCGCCATACATTGAGAACCTTTCCGCGGGTATGATATAATGGGGTGTGCACTTATGGAAGTGGCGCAGTATTCTAGTCAATTCACCGTTTCTGAGGGCGGGCCTAAAAATTCGCCAAAGGGCACATCGATGAAGTTCCTGGTGTTGGCTCTCAACGCCCAGTTGGGGGTTGATGCTGGGAGTTAAGGTCGCAGGGCGATCCACAATGGCATGTGGGCGTTGACCCTGCTTCCGCGGAGGCCCAAGTGCGTGTCTGCCACTGACTCTCGCCGGACGGCGACGCCAGGTGAGGATACGGCTTGGGGTATGAACCTGCAATAGCGGGCCGGTGGTTCGGGCGAGAAGCCGTTCCCACTGGTTTGCGTGCAGCGTAGCCTGCCTTGAGCGGATGCCGAGGGGATGGCGGATGAGGAGTCTGTTCCATCGGCCAATGGAGCGGACAATCCGGTTGCCGCCTGAAATCGGATCTGCAAAAGAGGCTAAGAAACGGTTCAGAATTGCCGGGGAAAACCCCTAGACTGTTCCGGCGCGAGGTTTCCCGGGGATTATAGTGTGGGCTAAACGGCAATCCAGTCTGATGACCGGCGACGGCAACAAAACGGACATAAAGGGAAACCGCCTTGACGGTGACGTCGGGGAGACCGTTTGGGAAAACCTACTGGACCTAAGCCACAGCGTTTACTCGGGAGGCTGCCACTTATTCTTTCCGAAAAAGGACGAAACGAATGCGATTTTCTTTCAAACACTCCATTCGATGGAGTATTTTTATATCCGTGCTCACCTTCCTCCTGGCCTGCACCGTAACGGTAGCTTCGACGGCCCTGATGGAAGGCGTCACATGGGCCGTCGGGATGGTAGTCGTGCTCGGGATCGTGCTTGTCGGGATTGTGTTCGACATCATGGGGCTGGCGACAGCGGCGGCGACGGAAACTCCGTTTCACGGAATGGCCTCCGAGAAGGTGCCTGGCTCGCGGCAAGCGATTTACATCGTCCGCAACGCCGACCGGTTTTCCAATTTCTGCAACGACGTTGTAGGTGACGTGGCAAGCGTCATCAGCGGTGCGGCAACTGCGGCCGTAGTGATCAAGCTTGTCGGAAGCTCCGGCGATCTGCGCCATACGGCGGTCAGCATTCTTTTTACCGCCTGCGTGTCGGCTCTGACGGTCGGCGGCAAGGCGCTGGGCAAGTCGTACTCCATCCATCATTCCACATCCATTGTTTTATGGATCGGCAAAGCCTTTTATTATCTGGAAAAGCAGTTCCACATCCGAATCTTCACGCCCAAGAAGAAATCCGGGTCCATCAACAAGTCGAGAGACGGGAAGCGGGGAAGCAAGCGTGCTCGAACGAATCAATCGGCCTCATGATCTTAAAGCTCTTTCGGTGGCGGAATTGGATATTTTGGCGCAGGACATCCGGGAGTTCCTGATCGAAAAGCTGTCCGTAACGGGCGGCCACTTGTCTTCGAATCTGGGCGTGGTGGAGCTTACTTTGGCGCTCCATTACTTTTACAACAGTCCCGAGGACAAGATTATTTTCGATGTCGGCCACCAGTCCTACGTGCATAAAATCCTTACCGGCCGCAAAGACCGCTTTGACACCCTGCGCAAGCAAAACGGCCTGTGCGGGTTTATCAAACGCGCGGAGAGCGAGCATGATGTCTGGGAGGCGGGGCACAGCAGCACCTCGTTGTCCGCTGCCATGGGGATGGCGATGGCCCGCGATTTTGCCGGCGGGACCAACAACGTCGCAGCGATTATCGGCGACGGGGCGCTTACCGGCGGCATGGCGTTTGAAGCGCTGAATCACATCGGCCACGAGCGGAAGAAGCTGACCGTTATTCTCAATGACAATGAAATGTCCATCGCTCCGAATGTGGGCGCGATGCACAACTATCTGAACAAAATCCGCGCGGACCGGCATTACAAGAAAGCGAAGGAAGACATCGAAAGCATCCTGAAGAAAATACCGGCTGTCGGAGGGACGTTGGCCAAAACGGCGGAACGGCTGAAGGACAGCATGAAGTATTTTCTGGTGCCCGGGGTGCTTTTTGAAGAGCTTGGCTTTACCTATTTCGGACCGGTGGACGGCCACAACATCCCTCAGCTGCTGGATACGCTCAAGCAGGCGGACAAGGTAAACGGCCCGACGCTCATTCATGTCATTACGCTGAAGGGCAAAGGCTATACCCACGCAGAGGCCGATTCCTATGCGTGGCACGGCGCGAGCCCTTACAAGATTGAATCGGGCCAGATGATCAAGGCGGTCGGCGCGCCGATGTATACGGAAGTGTTCGGAAACATGCTGATCGAGCTGGCGGGCCGCGATGAACGCGTTGTGGCGGTTACGCCGGCGATGCCCGGCGGTTCGGGCCTGATGAAGTTTGCCGAGGCGTTTCCGGGCCGGATGATCGATGTCGGCATCGCCGAGCAGCACGCGGCGACCCTGTGCGCGGCTTTGGCCCAGGAAGGTCTCAAGCCGGTTTACGCCGTTTATTCCACGTTCCTCCAGCGCGCCTACGATCAGGTGGTTCACGACATTTGCCGTCAGAACCTGAACGTTGCGTTTGCGATCGACCGGGCGGGCTTTGTCGGGCCGGATGGGGAAACCCATCAAGGGGTATACGACATCGCCTTTCTGCGGAGCATTCCGAATCTTGTGGTCATGATGCCCAAGGACGAGAACGAGCTGCGGCGGATGATGCTGACGGCACTCGAATACAACGAAGGCCCGATCGCTTACCGTTATCCCCGCGTCAACGGGAGGGGTGTGAAGCCGGAGACGGAGATTACGCCAATCCCGATCGGCAAGTGGGACACCGTCCGCGAAGGGGAGCGCATCGCTGTCCTGGCGGTTGGCCCGATGGTGGAAATCGCCGAGGAAGCGGCGGACTTGCTGCGTCCGCAGGGCATCCAGCTGAAGGTGATCAACGCCCGCTTCATCAAGCCGCTGGACACCGAAATGCTCGATCAGCTGGCAAAGGGGCGGTACTCCATTGTGACGGTGGAAGAAGGAGCCCGCATGGGCGGCTTCGGCAGCGCCGTGCTCGAATATTACGCGGACAAAGGGATTTACGGCATGCACGTGAAGTCCCTGGCCGTTCCGGACTATTTTGTGGAGCAGGGGTCCATTAAGGAGCAGCGTGCCGAAACCGGCCTGACTGCGGAGAACCTGGCCGCCGAATGCCAGAAGTTTTTGCCGCGTTCCGCCCGCCGCCGCGCGTGACATATTCCGTCGGGCCGGGCGCCGGCACTTTTTCCAAAAGGAGACAAAAGCTTGAGCGACAAAGAACGGATTGATGTCCTGCTCGTGGAGCAGGGATTTTACGAAAGCAGGGAAAAAGCGAAGGCCGCCGTTATGGCAGGCCTTGTTTTTGCTGGCGGGGAACGTTTGGAGAAGGCGGGGACGAAGGTTCCGCGTTCCACGGAATTTACCGTCAAGGGAGCGCCGCACCCCTATGTTAGCCGCGGAGGGCTGAAGCTGGAGAAAGCGCTGCGGGAATTCGGCCTGGACGTGTCGGGTGCAGTCATGCTCGACATCGGCGCTTCCACCGGAGGCTTTACCGATTGCGCGCTGAAGAACGGCGCGGAGTCGGTCTATGCCGTCGACGTGGGTTATAATCAGCTGGATTGGTCGCTCCGCAGCGATCCCCGGGTATGCGTAATGGAACGCACCAATTTCCGTTATTTAACCCGCGACGACCTTACGGGAAAAACGCCGGATTTCGCCACAATCGACGTCTCGTTCATTTCGCTGAAGCTGATTCTGCCCGCACTGGCCGGAATTCTGCAGCCGGGCGGAAGCACCGTGGCGCTGATCAAACCGCAGTTTGAAGCCGGACGCGAGAAAGTGGGGAAATCCGGCGTCGTCCGGGAACCGGCGGTGCACCGGGAGGTCCTTTCAACGGTCCTCCGGTTTGCCGCAGAAGCCGGATTTCGGCTGGAAGGGCTGACGTTTTCCCCGATTACCGGCGGCGAAGGCAACATCGAGTTTTTGGCCCATTGGCGGCTCGTAGAGGCACCGGTAGAGTGGAAGGAAAAGGACATGGAGGACCGGATCGCCGAAGTGGTGGCTTCCGCCGGCGCCGCTTTTTCTTCCTGACCGTTTTCGGAATCGGGCGGTGTGCTTAAATGCCGGCCAGGAAGGAAATGGATGCCTTCAAGGCGAATGGGTAAACGGGTGATGGAATGAAAAGCGAAGCGGGAATCGTCCTCGCGCTCCTTCTGATCGTGCTCACGATCTGGCTGGTTCGGGTTGTGCGCAATTGGTGGCTTTCTCCCCCCGAGCCTCCGCCTTCTTACGAAGTGGACCCGGAGATTCCGGTTACGGAAGCGGTTGCTCTTCTGGAGACTGCGGGGTATCAGGTGATGACCCTCAAGCGGAAAATACCGATATCCATTCTGGTGGACGGGGGAGCCGAAGAAGGCGGAGAGGACCTGGAAAGCCGGCTGTTTGTGGACCATTTTGCCCGGAAGGACGACGAGCTGTATTTGGTGAAGGTGGAAAAGGAACGGATGCCGCTGGAATGGACAGGCAGCGGGCTGCGGGACCGTCTGCTGGTTTATGCCCTTTTGTACGAAGAGGCGGCCGGCATCCTGGTGGTATCTCCCGCGGCGCATCGCATCCGCAAAGTGGAATTCGAGATTGGCGACTAACGGTAACAAAGGAAAGGAGCGGACCATGAAAGGTCAGCGTCACCTGAAAATTAAGGAAATCTTATCTTCCAGGGAAATAGAAACGCAGGACGAGCTGGTCGAAGCGCTTCGCAGCGCCGGTTTTACCGTGACGCAAGCCACGGTATCCCGGGACATCAAGGAAATGCATCTGATCAAAACCCCAACGGCGGACGGACGGTACAAGTACGCCGTTCCGGCGGACCAGCGGTTTAACCCGATTCAGCGGCTTCGCCGGGCGCTCTCGGACCAGTTTATCAGCATCGATTTCACGGAAAATCTGGTGGTGATGAAAAGCATGCCGGGCACCGCAAACGCAATCGGCGCTTTAATCGATGTACTTGAATGGGAAGACGTCATGGGCACGATCTGCGGAGATGACACCATTCTGATTATTTGCCGCACAAAAGAGCGCAGCCAAACCTTTGTTAACGAGATTATGAGCTTGCTGGGGTGATTTCATGCTGACGGAACTCCATATTCGCAACTTGGCTGTGATCGAGTCGGTCCAGCTTTCCTTTGAACGCGGCTTTCAGGTTTTGACAGGGGAGACGGGCGCGGGAAAATCCATTATCATCGAC
Organism: Gorillibacterium sp. sgz306347; assembly: GCF_059735245.1. NCBI lineage: Bacteria > Bacillati > Bacillota > Bacilli > Caryophanales > Paenibacillaceae > Gorillibacterium > Gorillibacterium sp. sgz306347. Next base: position 7,396 of record NZ_JCAPET010000073.1, on the reverse strand, counting down.
GCCCTCGGCTTGATCGCGGGAGGGCGCGCCTCTTCGGATCTGGTCCGCCATGGCAGCGACAAGGCCGAAATCGAAGCGATGTTCGACGTGCCGGAAGGCCATCCGGTCTGGGCCGTTCTGGAGCAGCTTGGCGTCGAAGCGGACCGCAGCGAATCGATTATGATCCGCCGGGACATTACGGCGACCGGAAAGAGCACGGCCCGCATCAACGGCCGATTGGTCAACCAGTCCATGCTGAAGGAAGCCGGGGACTGGCTTGTCAACATTCATGGGCAGCATGAGCATCAGTCGCTTTTGCGTCCGGAAGGGCATATTCATTGGCTGGACTTGTTCGGCGGCCCGGAAGTGGAGTCGGCTTTGAAGGCGTACGGCGAATCTTACCGCGTCTATACCAGGCTTCGGAAGCAGTTGCGCGAGCTGCAGGAAAGCGGGAAGCAGGGGCTCCAGATGCAGGACCTGTACCGGTTCCAGGTGGAGGAAATCAGCGCGGCCAAGCTGAAGCCCGGTGAAGCGGAAACCCTTCAGGAGGAGAAGCGCAAGCTGGCCGGGGCGGAGAAGCTGTTTGCGGCGGTGAGCGATTCCTACGATATGCTGTATAACGACAAAGGTCTTTCTGCCGCGGGCAAAGCAATGCAAAAGCTTCAGGACATCGTCGGCCTGGATCCCGCTGTCCTGGGCCCGCTCTCGGAGCAGATCCAGACCGCTTATTATCAGCTGGAGGACGCCGCTTTTCAGCTGCGCGATTACCGCGATCAGATCGAGTTCAACCCCGAACGCCTGAATGACATCGAGGAGCGGCTGGACACGATTGCCACTCTGCGCCGCAAATATGGAGACTCCGTAGAAGACATTCTTGCTTATCTGGAGAAGATCGAACGAGAGCTTTCCATGATCGAGAACAAAGACGAGATCATCCGCAAGCTGGAAGCGGAGCTGGCCGGAGAGCAGGCGAAGCTGATCCGCCTGGCCGCGGCGCTTGGCGCCAGCCGCAAAGCGGCGGGAGACCGCTTGTCCTCTGCGATTGAGCGGGAGCTGCGGGATCTGCAGATGGAGCGGACCCGTTTCGCCGTCCGGATTGAACCGCTCGACGACCCGGAAGGACCGGAGCTGGACGGGCATCGCGTCAAGCTGACCTCAACGGGGGCCGACGCTGTAGAGTTTCTCATTTCCGCCAACCCCGGCGAGCCACTGCGCGGGTTGAGCCGGATTGCGTCAGGCGGCGAGCTTTCCCGGATTATGCTCGCACTTAAAACCATTTTCGCCAAAGTCGACCGCATTCCCGTGCTCGTGTTTGACGAGGTGGATACCGGCGTCAGCGGCCGCGCCGCGCAGGCGATTGCCGAGAAGCTGTCTATTCTGTCCCGCGAATGCCAGGTGTTCTCCATAACCCATCTTCCGCAGGTTGCCTGCATGGCGGACGCGCACTACCTGATTCAAAAAGGAGTGGAAGGCGAGCGTACGTATACCCGCGTCCATCATTTGGACGAGGCGGGGCGCATAATGGAGCTCGCCCGGATGCTCGGCGGAGTCGAGGTTACGGAGACGACCAAACGGCATGCCAAGGAAATGATTGACATGGCGGCTTATAAAAAATCTGCCGGGTAAGGGGCAAAAAGTCGAGGAATGACGCGGCTTTCCCGGCATCATTTTCAGTAATAAAAGCAACGGGCCAAGGTTAACTTATAGTTACGCTGATGACGTGAATCGTTCGTCGGACAGTCTGACTAAAAGGGAGCGTGGTCCGTTTGAACTTCGGCAGCCGCAAGAGGTGGAAATGGATTGGAGCAGCCCTCTTGATCGCCATTTTGGCGTTTACTCCGCCATTGTCTTGCTTCGCGCTTATGCCCGAACGCCTTGAGCTGTTTGGCGGGCAGCCCGCCCGCGTGAATCTTTCGCTCCCGGTTACGGCCCGGGTGACCGTGAAAGACCCCGCTATCGTCCACATCAACGGCTTCTTTCGTTATTTTTCCCAAGTCGATTTAAAACATCCGATGCAGGTCGCCCCGGCCTCCGCCGGGCAAACCGAGCTTTCCGTCAAGGTTGGGGCGCTTCCGGCCAAAACCGTTCAGGTCCGCGTCATGCCCGAGCTGAAGGTCATTCCGGGCGGGCAAACGATCGGCGTCAAGCTGAAATCCGCCGGGGTGCTGGTCGTCGGCCATCACCAGATCAGCACCGGAAACAAGCTGAAGGTCTCTCCGGGAGAAGACGCGCACCTCCAGGTCGGTGACCTGATCGTCCGCATGGACGGAGAACCGGTGAAAGAGGTCGCCCGTGTCGGCGCTTTTGCCGAAAAGGCCGGACGCGAGAACCGGGCGATTAACCTGACCGTGGTACGCGCCGGCAAGCAGATTAAGCTGAAGCTGAAGCCGGTCTATGACGTCCTGGACCGGTCCTACCGGCTCGGGCTGTACATCCGCGATTCGGCGGCGGGCGTGGGCACCCTGACCTTTTATTCGCCGGACCGCAAGACATATGGCGCCCTCGGTCATATTATTACCGATATGGACACGCAAATGCCCATCCCCGCGGGCGGGGGGGAAATCCTTCATTCCAGCGTCACCTCGATCGCCAAAAGCCAAACCGGCGACCCCGGCGAGAAAATCGCTCACTTTTTCCGGGAAAGCCGGGTGCTAGGCAGCATCGAGAAAAACACGCCGTTCGGGATATTCGGGAAGATGGACGAAATGCCCGATTACGGACTCGCGCGGGAAGCGCTGCCTGTTGCCTTCGCCCGCGAAGTGAAGGAAGGGCCGGCCCAAATCTATACCGTCGTTAGCGGCCAGAAGGTCGAAAAGTTTGACATCGAGATTACGCGTACGGCGCATCAGGATTTTCCCGCTACCAAGGGCCTGGTTCTGCGGATTACGGACAAACGCCTGCTGGAGCGTACAGGCGGAATCGTACAGGGCATGAGCGGCAGCCCGATCGTGCAAAACGGCAAGCTGGTCGGTGCGGTAACGCATGTGTTTGTCAACAACCCGGCCGCAGGGTACGGCTGTTACATCGAGTGGATGCTGCGCGACGCCGGGGTGACCGAATCCGCTCTTCCGCGTCAGGCGAGCTGAAAAAACGACCTAAAACCTTGTTTTCCCGAACGGAAAGCAAGGTTTTTTTACAACCTTCGGAAAAAATTTTTTCGACAGAAGGAATTGCTCTCCACATGTCGAATAACAATAATTGGAATTGATTCGGAAGAGGAGGATATGACGTTGCAAAAAATCGAAGTGCTTTTGGCAGACGACAACCGGGAGTTTACCGCACTCTTATCGGAATACATCAACGATCAAGACGACATGACGGTCGTAGGGGCCGCCTACAACGGAAACGAAGTGATCCGTTACATGGAGCAGGCCAAGAAGGTTCCCGACGTGCTGATTCTGGACATCATCATGCCGCACTTGGACGGCTTGGGGGTGCTGGAGCAGCTTCGCGAAATGAACCTGAACCCGCAGCCCAAAATCATTATGCTGACCGCTTTCGGCCAGGAAAATATAACGCAAAAAGCCGTGCAGCTCGGCGCGTCGTATTATATTCTGAAGCCGTTCGATATGGAGGTGCTGGCCAACCGTATCCGGCAGCTGGTGGGCACCGTTCATTCCTCGGCCGTTATGTCGCATCCTTCCATGAAAACGAACGTCGTTCCGATGAACAAAGGCAAAAACCTGGACGCGAACATCACCAGCATCATTCACGAAATCGGCGTCCCCGCACATATCAAAGGGTACCAGTACTTACGCGAAGCCATTACGATGGTCTACAACAACATCGAAATTCTCGGCGCGATCACAAAATCGCTGTACCCGGCCATCGCCGAGCGCTACAAAACGACGCCGAGCCGCGTCGAACGCGCCATCCGGCACGCGATCGAGGTCGCCTGGACCCGCGGAAACATCGACAGCATCAGCTTTATTTTTGGTTATACGATTAACATTTCAAAATCCAAGCCGACCAATAGCGAGTTCATCGCTATGGTGGCGGATAAGCTGAGGATTGAGCATAAGGTGAGCTGAAAGCGGGAAGAATAGAGGTATAGTAAGGGATAGCGGGATTTGGAATTGGATTCCAGCTAGTGCAAGTTTGGCGACTAATTTCCGAAAATGGCTTTTCTATACCGATAAACTTCTGAATGATGAGCCAACAAATACCGCTTCTTTATCGGGTTTCAAGGAAACCCATAAGGAGTGGTATTTTTTATGACTGATTTCGAATTCCATCTCGACAACTTCATGCTTTATTGTTCATCCAAGAATCTTTCCAGAAAAACATTGGCAAGCTATGAGCAGACCTTAAAGTTATTTTGTAAATACATGCAAGATGAATTTAACATCGAAGACATTAAGAAAGTACAATCCGGCCATATCCGGCAGTACATCAAGTACTTAAGAACGCGCGGCAAATATACGGTGGTGAATGTGGAAGAGAGTAAACAGAAGAATTTCCCCGAACACCGGACGGATTATAAAAAAGAGATCTCCATGACGACGATTGCGAATTATATCCGAAATATCAAGGTTTTTTTTAACTATCTATATAGTGTTGAACGGGAAATCTCCAAAAACCCTGTAGAGAGCATCGAAAATCCAAAAGCTCAGCGTAAAGTAAAGAAAACACTTGCTCCAGAAGAGATCAAGAAAGTGTTGGGGCAGTTTGATACCACGACCTTTCATGGCTATCGCAACTACACCATAACAAGACTGCTGCTGGACACAGGTATGCGCGTTGGGGAATGCCTTTCTCTTCAACCTGAAGCGTTTGATTTCAAGCATAAAAGCATTTTGGTGACGAACCCGAAGAATGGCCAGCAAAGGTATGTGTATTTCTCATTTAAGTCAGCAAATGAAATCAAGCAATGGATGCGCCACAAAGACCGTTACTCGGATAGTCCATTTCTATTCCCAACAACTCGGGGAACTCAACTAGAGGTACGGAATTACGAAAGGGCTCTGCGTGAAGCGGGTGAGCGGGTAGGAATCCATATCCATCCTCATCAGTTAAGAAACAATTTCGCAAAGTACTATATCCTCAACAATGGGGATTGGTTCAGTCTCTGCAGGATTCTCGGGCATTAATCATTCGAAGTAACACAAAAGGCTTATCTGGACTTTACCGATGAGGAGATCGGGAAGAAATATCAGAAACATAGCCCACTTGCCTTTATGGATATTTAGAAAGGAATGTGTAATTCCGCGTAGAAAATCAGGGGTTGATGTGTAATTTTGCGAAGTCTTCATTATTACGAAAAAGCCTTGTGTGATAAGGCTTTGAACGCATTTAAGTCTAAAAAATGACAATATTATTCTTATATCTATACCCGGGGTGTGTGGGGTTAGCCCCCAGTTGGAAGGTTTTGTTTTATGAATCCGAGCTGGCGGCGCCTTGCCGACAGGGCAGGTAAAATACAAGCAGCTTATTTCACAAAACTGTTAGGGGTGTCTGCGCTTTTCAGACAACCCTCACACGCGCGTGCGGGGCGCGGTCCCCGCTAAAAATTATTTGGCTAAGAACATCGTCAACAAGGTTGTATCAGGGTAGCCTTTTTGCCGATAAAAAATCATTGGATTTACAAACAACTGGTATTGGTTTCCTCGATGTACATCTGCAAAAACTTGATACTCCCTAAAGCGTAGGCGGCTAATTTTCTGATCAAGTGTTTTTCTAGTTATGCCTGTTAATTCGGATAAGGTAACCTTGTTTAGACTGTCAATTTTTTCAGGCATGACTTCATCGGGATTCAAACATAGAATGTTATCTCTAAAATGAATGAAGGGAATTAATCGAAATAAAAATCCTAGGTCCTTAGCGGTTACATTTTTGTATAGTTTCCGAAGATCTCCCGAAAATATTTTTACCGCGTTTCGTCGGTTAAGTGCCCCCTTAAAATAATATAGGGGGTTGATAGAAAATGTTTTTGTTTCCGGTTCCTCAATCAATATCTGGTAATAGAGCATCTCCTTGAGGAACTCACTTAATGCAGTTTCCTTGATATCTAAAACGGTTGCTATGTCCCTTCTATCCATTGGCTTCTTATTTCTCCCTAAAACCAATCGATTTTCATAATCCAAATAAGTTTGGAGGATAAGAAGGTATCCGCAATGTTTGTCGGGCAGCTTTTCAACTGTGGAGATCGTTTCTTTATCAAAAAAAGTAAAGCTAGGTCCTTCCCTGAATTTGTGAATTTGTTTAGGTAATATGTGTTTTACATAGGCTTCCCGTTGAGCAGGGCTCGTTACTTTGTATCCTTCGCCTGGAGGAAGTAAAATTCCCAGTTGACCAGTTTCTAAAGATACACCTTTTGTCAGCGGCATTAGATTAATTCACCCCTTGCTATTTCTTGAAAACGAAAAGGTTAGATGAATGGCAGTGCATTTTGGTCTATATGCGGGTGATACATCCTACTTGCTTCCCAATAGGCTCCAACTGCTTCCTGTAGGGTTTTGAATGTTCCTAAATGGATCTTCTTCTTGTTAACTCGTATTGCTGCTACGAACTTCCCGTTCTTGATGGTTACACCTTTCCAGCCGGTTTTATTGTCCTTTCTGATGGTTGCATTTTGGTTGTTGGCCTGCCTTGTGCAGATACGGAGGTTTTCATTGCGATTGTCTAATGTATCACCTGAGAGGTGATCTACGACCAGATTGTCAGGGCAGTTTGTAAGGAAACGGTGCAAATACATTTCCTTTCTATTTCCCTGATCATCAATCACGATGCTTCGTGCATATAAGGAACTGCCTTTTCTTTTCAGGGTCCATAGTTTTCCTTGTTTCGCCTTTTCAAGTTTGTCGAGGCTGATTGTTATCACTTTTACTTCTTCTTGATGGGGCGTATAAGCTTCGATATATACTTGGTTGTTCAACCAATCGATTTGATAAGCGTTTTTCATAAGTCCTACTCCTTTCGTATGATTGATTCATACAAAACAGCAAAATAAAAAGCAGGATAAGAAGTTTACCTTCAAATTCCTGCTTCAATATCATTGATTTGCTGAATCAACTCATCATTCAGGCTTAATGCTGCGCGAATCCGTTCTTCAGATTGTCGGGTGATTCTGCGAACACCTCGTTCAATTGACGAGATGAGGGAGAAACTTAGTCCAGTTTTATCAGCGAGGTCTTCTTGACGCAATCCATTTATTATTCTTAATGTTTTAATGTTACTTGCCGTAAGCATTTATGCATTTCACCTCCTTCATCGCTATAGGCGATTAGAGAAGGATTGTGCAACCCGTTCATACGAGAGAATTACAAAAGTGACATAATAATGAACCACCCACCGCTCCTTATGAGAAGATCAATTGAAAAAAGTTAGTAAACCCGCCCCCCCTGTCAGATGCAGCGGAGTATCAGTTACAATATGCTCTTCTGTCAAGAAAGTGGACACCTCTAAGTTACATGACCTG
>NZ_JCAPET010000072.1:0-15401 GCF_059735245.1 Gorillibacterium sp. sgz306347 | reverse complement strand
CGTGGCAAAACAAACCTACCGCATTGCGGTTTCACGCGGCGGCTACTACCCGCCGTACACTCCGCCCGCCGGCCCGACCGTAACGCAAATCGAGCTTCCGGTCGATCTGGGGGCAGGCACCGGCCAGGTTGCCAAAGCGTCCATTGAGCGAACCGCCGAAACGAACGGCAAAGTCACCGACAAAATCGTTCTCGGCGCAGCCGAAACGAATGCGGCGATTACGCAAGCAGTCGCCTCTAACCAGACAACCGTCCGCATTCCGGTGCCGGACGTCAACGACGAAGTTTCGCAAGTGAACGTCAACCTGCCGGCCGCCAGCGTCAAGGCGTTGGCCGACGCACAAAAAGCGCTGGAGCTCTCGACCATTAACAGCCGGCTCGTCATCCCGTCCGCTTCCCTTGGCAGCGTGACGCAAGACCTTTACTTCCGCCTCGTGCCTGTGAAGTCGGCTGAGGAAAAGCAGCAGGTTGAAGCCCGCGCCATCGCCGAACGCGCTGTCGCCGCAATTTCGGCCGACACCAAACCGGTTGTCGTCGGCCGTCCGATGACCATCGAAACCAACCTGCAAAACCAGCCCGTCACCCTGACGCTGCCGCTCAAAGGCGTGACCCTGCCGACAGACGCAGCCGAAAGAGCCGCGTACCTGAACTCGCTGGCCGTTTACATCGAGCACAGCGACGGTGAACGCGAAGTTGTAAAAGGCAAAGCGGTTTCCTTCGGCACCGGCGAAACCGGCGTCGAAATCCAGGTGGACAAGTTCAGCACGTTCACCATCCTGAGCTGGGACGGCGTAAACGTGAGCGGCCCGCAGCAGCCGGAACAGCCCGACGGCAGCCACAACGCCTATGTGAGCGGCTTTGCCGACGGCACCTTCAAGCCGAACCAAAACGTCACCCGCGCGCAGGTAGCGGTTATGATCGCCCGGGCGCTTGGCTATGACGCCAACGCCGTTACCGGCGTCTCGTTCCCGGACGTAAGTGCAACGCACTACGCCGCCAAAGCCATCGCTTATGTGAAGCAGGCCGGCTACATGACCGGCGATCCGGACGGCAGCTTCCGGCCGAACGACACGATTTCCCGCGCCGAAATGGCGGCTGTCATCGCCAACTACAAGAAGCTGGCGGCGGACACGAACGCGGCTCCCGCATTCGCCGACACTGCGCAGCATTGGGCCAAGGGCATCATCGCCGCCCTGGAGCAGGAAGGCATCCTCGGCGGGTTCCCGGACGGCACCTTCCGGCCGAACGCCAACCTGACCCGCGCCGAGGCCGTCACCCTGCTGAACCGCATGCTGGAGCGCGGTCCGCTCGCCGGCATCTCGCCTTCGGTTTGGCCGGATGTCGCCGCGACCCATTGGGCTTATGGCGACATCATGGAAGCCTCCATCGATCACGCCTACACGCAAGCCACAGACGGAACCGAAACGTTTGCTGAATAACCGGCATCGCGCCGGCAGTAATCCGGCAAAACCGTACCGGGCATAAGAAAACCCTCCGGCATCCGCGTCATGCGGCATGCCGGAGGGTTTGTTGCTTTCACGCTTCAAATGAAAACCGGTCAGTAAATCTTGTATTTTTCATCCCGGTCCGTTGTGCTGTATACGGTCTTGATATAGTCAATTGTTCCGCCGTGGCTCCAAACATGCTCAACCAGGCCGCTCACCGCGCCCGGATAAACCGTCGCCGAGCCGTTTTGCGTCAGGAAGCGGTAATTCCCCCAAGTGGCATAAGAGGTGTACGGAACGGCAAATTTCCCTGCCTTGGCCGTATTCATGGCAATGGCAGTCACCCGCTTCACCGACTTGCCTTGGGAATCGTATCCCGTGAACTTGACGACGTAAATCGTGTTGTAATTCAGTTGATAAGTTACCGTCAGTTTGGCATCGGTCGTTTTGTAGTAGACCTTATACCCTGTAATCGGAACGCCGGGCTGATAGCTGCGGCTGAAGTCGTAGTAATATTCCAGATCGTCGTCTAAATTCGGCTGCGTAATATCGTGGGCTGCCCGCGCATGGAACACGGGGAACCAGCCGGTGCCCTGCGAGCCGCTGTAAGTCCCGAAGCCGATTTCCGCAATTCCGGTTCCGTTGTGGTCAATGCCGGTATAAAGGTAAGCCGCCTCGCCATTTTGCACGCCCAGTGCCGCATTGTAGGAGGGCAAGGTAATATCGTCGGCGACCGCTCCCGTGTAGCTCAGCGAGGAAGTACTGGCCGGGGAGGACAGCCGGTGAAACGCCCCCGTACTTGCTCCGTGCGGAGCGGGAGACGTATCGGGCAAAATGGACATAATGCCGACAGACGGCGCTGCTGCGGCCGCAAAAGCTTCGGGGGACACCGGAGGAGCGGCCTCCGCCGTTTCGCCGGTTTGGGGCCGCTCCACCTTGCCGAAGCGCGATTCCACATCCCCTTCCTCGGAGCTCCGCGCGGATGTCAGCTCGCCTTGGTCGTTAAAATTCAGAAGCACCACTTCCGCCTGATTCAGCTTCTCTATATTCGCCTGGGTCTCGGCATCGAGCACGGCAGCCGAACGGGACCGCAGCCCGAAGGCGCCCGCCGGATAACCGTTTTCCGCCAGTTCCTGGTTTACCGCTTCCTGCCGGTAACGTTCAAATTCCCCGGCCGCCGCTTCCGCCCTTCCTTCCGGTGCAGCCGGCAAAGGCGCCAGCGCAACCAGGAGGGAAGCCGCCATTCCCAATCCGATCAACTTTCGCATACCATCATCCTCCTCTGGAATGGAATTCTGGAAACTTCCGTTTCCAGAACCTTATTAACACCAATCGAAGGAATCCAAACTAAATTTGGGATATTTTAATATTTATTCGTAAAAAAACTCCCCCTTGGTGTTGGAGCATCCTTCACCCGGGGGAGCAATAAGTGATGTATGAAGGCGGGGGCCCCTGTCGAACAAGGTTTCAGTCCGCTTCCTTTACGTCCAGATTTCGTCTGCGATTTCCTTGATCAGGGCCAGCTTTTTCCACTGCTGTTCTTCCGTCAGCACGTTGCCCTCCTCTGTCGAGGCAAAACCGCACTGCGGGCTGAGGCAGATGTGATCGAGGTCAACAATTTCCGCCGCCTCCCGGACACGCTTCAAAATGGCCTCCTTGCTCTCCAGCTCGCCCGTTTTGGACGAAAACAGCCCAAGCACCACCTGCTGGCCGTCCTTCAGCTCGCGAAGCGGGGCGAAGTCCCCGGCCCGGTCCGTGTCAAACTCCAGATAAAACGCGTCCAGGTTGTCCACGCCGAACAAATCCTCCGCCACCGGACCATAGCCGCCCGAAGCCGCCCAAGTAGAAAGGTAGTTGCCCCGGCATACATGCGTGGTCACGATCAGGTTGTCCGGACGGTTTGCGACGGCAGCCGCATTCACACCGGCATATAGCTTGGCGATTTCTTTAACGTCCGTTCCGTGGCCGATCATCGTCGTCCGGAATTCCTTGTCGCAGAGCATTCCCCAGGTGCAGTCATCGAGCTGCAAGCTGCGGCATCCGGCATCGTAAAAGGCTTGTACCGCGTCCCGGTAAGCCTGTGCCGCATCCGCCGCCAAATCCTCCAAGCTGTTGTACACCGCAAAAGTGCTTTCCCGGTTTTCCGGGCGGAGCAGCTCTGCGAGGAACTGAGCCGGCGCCGGAATCGCTTGCCGGGCAACCGTGTCTTCTCCGGCCGCCTGCTTCAAAAACCGGAAATGCTCCAGAAACGGGTGCTGCCCAAACCGGATTTTGCCGGTAAGCCGGGCGGTCTCTGCACGGGTTTCCACCCCCTCAAAGACGTAGCCTTGACCGACCTGCGCCTTTTCGACGCCCTCCAGCCCCCACATAAAGTCAAGATGCCACCAGGAGCGGCGAAACTCGCCGTCCGTCACAGCCTTGAGACCGACTTCCTTCTGCTTGGCAACCAGCTTGACGATCTCGGCATCCTCCACGCTTCGCAGCTCCTCCGCCGAAATCCGTCCGGCCTGATAATCGCTGCGCGCCTGCTTCAACGCTTCCGGCCGCAAAAAGCTGCCGACAATGTCATGGCGAAAAGGCGTCGCATTTCTTCGTTTTCCTTGCGCGGTCAAGCTGCTCATGGGGTTCTCTCCTTTGAACCGGGCGCTTCCGTTTGCCGCCCGTTTTTGTTGGTAAGGGAAAGATACCATGATTCGCTGGTTATAAGGTAACGCCAAATTACTATAGCCAGCTATAGCCGGAAACTATATCGGAGACTGTGCTTTGTCCGACATCCGCGCATGATTGTCCTTACTCGCCCGCAATTGCCTGCTTCAACGCCTCCACATAAGCCAAAGCCAGCTTGGAGAGCGCTACATTCCGGTGGCAGATCCAGCCGACATGAATGGTTTCCTCGATCGCGAGCGGCACGGGAATGATCTCGTTGCCGTTCAGGTCGGCGCTCAAGACGCCGGTGGAAATGGTATAACCGTTCAACCCGATCAGCAGGTTAAACAGCGTGGCGCGGTCATTCACCCGGATGCTTTTGGGCCGGGAAAGGGTGCTCAGAATTTCCTCGGAAAAATAAAACGAGTTGTATTCCCCCTGCTCAAAAGAAAGGTACGGGTACTCCTCCAATTGCTCGACGGTGACGACGGACTGGCGGGCCAGCGGGTTTTTGCTGCTGATAAAAATATGCGGACGCGCCGTGAACAAGCTGTTGAACGTCAGGTTGGCATCCTTGAGCAGCCGGCCGATGACCTTGGCGTTAAACTCGTTTTGATACAAAATGCCGATTTCGCTGCGCAGCGTCCGTACATCCTCAATGATTTCATGGGTTTTTGTTTCGCGCAGCGCCAGCTCGTACTCTTCCTGGCCGTGCTCCCGCACCAGCTGCACAAACGCATTGACCGCAAACGCATAGTGCTGCGTGGATACGCTGAAATGCTGCGGCGACGGTTTCGCGCTGCCGTACCGGTTCTCCAGCAGCTCCGCCTGCTCCACCACCTGCCGCGCGTAGCCGAGAAACTCGACGCCGTCCTTGGACAGCGTAATGCCTTTGTTGGTGCGCTCGAAGATCACGATACCAAGCTCTTTTTCCAGCTCGCGGATCGCGTTCGACAAACTCGGCTGGGAAATGAACAGCCGCTTCGCCGCTTCGTTCATCGATCCCCGGTTCGCGACCTCGATTACATATTTCAATTGCTGCAGCGTCACGGGACCGATGCTCCTTTCCGTTCGCGGCAAGCGGCGGCCCGCCGGCTGCCCGACCGTCCGTTATGGCGGCCCGGCACCGGCGGCTGCTCCGCTTTACCGCCTCCGGCGTCGTCTATAAACCGCCGGGACTAGACTTCCCGTTCTTTATTATAGATTTCGCGGATGAGGCTGACAAATAGCCGGTTATTCCGAGATCAGGCCGTACACGCTGATTTTGCGGATCCGCCGGGACACAAGCATGGACACCGCGCATGCGGCTGCGATAAGAACGAGGCAGAGCAGCACCACTTGCGGCACGCTTACGGAGAACGCCACGTTGTAGATGCCGAGGTTCGCCAGCAGCACCTCAAACAGCGAGTCGGAATAAAAATAGCCGAGCACGCTCCCCGCCAAAACGCCTATGAAAATAACAGGCAGCAAGCCGAGAGTGATTTGCGTCATCAGATTGAACGTGGTGTATCCAAGGCCTTTCAAGATGCCGTACTCCTTTTTCCGTCTCAGAATAAGGGTTTTGATCACCAGATAAAGAATGACGCTCACGACGACGACGGTCAGCACCGAAATCGTTACGGTGATCGCGGTGACAGCCGCTGTAAAGGTGTTCAGCGTTCCTTGCAGCCAATCCTCGACGTTGATTACCTGCCAGCGCTCCCCCTGTTCCGCTTCGAGTGCCTGCTGAAAGTCTTCTACACCCGTTCCGTTCTCCAAATAAACATTCAGCGACTGGGGGGTATAGTCCGGCAAAAGCCGGCGCATGCCGTCATCCGTCATCGTGGCGACCATGCCCAGCTGGGTCACCTGCTGGCTCAGTCCGGTAATGAGATACCGTTTGACGGCATCTCCCACCTTCACATCCACTTCATCCCCGACGCCCTTCCCCGCCTTTTTGGCAATAACGCCCGAAAGAGCGATCTCATTGTCATGCAAAGGCTGCCGGCCCTTGTAAATCGTATTGGTCTCCAGGTCCGCAAAATTGTCGGAGATTTGCAGCAGAAAGACCGAGTCGCCGACGGAGGCGGTAACATCGTCCAGAACCGAAATTTTGCGCACGCCTTTCATGGCGGCTACCTGGGCGGCCTGCTCCCCGGTATACGCCCCGCTTTTTGCGAGCAGCTTGACGCTGCTCTTTTCGATCCCGACCAGCTTCACGATAGCGGTCGTGTCCCCGCTGAAATTGAAATGCAGAATGCCGCAGAATACGCTGGAGAAGGTCAGTCCGCCCACTACGATCACCAGCATCAGGTTTTGCTTGGTCTGCCGAAGCAGCGTCTTCAGGCCGAGCGCGAGCTGAAGGCCCAGACGCGTTTGTGCAAGCGGGAGCCGGTTGCGCTTGAAGTTATGGGCGCTCAAGCCGTTTTGCAGCGCCGCAAGCGGCGTAATGGCCCGAATCCGCCGGCTGCACGCGTACGCTACCGCCAGCACCAGGAGGGTGACGGGAATCAGGCTGAGCAGTGCGCTGGGAAAATGAAAGGCTGCCGGCCAGCGGAGCCCGATCGACGCCGAAATCTGGTTTCCGGCCGCCGGCATGACGACCACGGAAAGCAGCAGAGCGGGCACCGCCGCCGCCGTGCTTACGCCGAGAAACTGCAGGATAAGAGAGCCCGCAATTTGCCGGGATGTGTACCCGTTTGCTTTCAACACCCCGATGTTGACCATATAATCCTCGACCTGGCCGGAAATCTGAAAGCGGATGACGATCAGAGAAATGACCACAAGCAATAAAGCGAACACCACCAGAATGGCGGCCAGCAGACTGACCAGAATACGGTTCCCGGCCATGCCCGATTCGGCGTCGATTACGGCATAACTGCCGGTCTGGCCGGTTTTGAAAATCGAATCCGTCAAGTCTCCGTTCAGTTTTCCCGCTTCCGTTGGATCTGTCAGATCGACGGAAAGCAGCCGGTACCGGGCTTCCTTTTCCAGGGCGGCCTCCAGCTTGCGGTAAGCTTCCCCGTCGACAAACAGCTTGAGCGCTCCGTTGGTAAAGGAGCCGAGCAGCGCTTCTTCAAAAAAGCCGCGGATCACAAACGAATAGCATCCGCCGCTGCGGTCACGGAACGAAATGGTGTCGCCGGCCTTGTACCCGGAGGAAATTTGAAACGAATAAGGCAGATAAACCGAATCGCCTTTCGTTTCCCGGTCAACTTCTCCGGCGGGAATCAGGGGCGACAGCATACGCGGCGTATCCGCATTCAGCACCAGCAGGTTGGTCATCAGCTCGGAGCCGCCGCCGTTATCGAGCTTGCTCTCGGCAAGCAGCAGCGCGGGTTCGGCCTCCGCCGTTTGAGCGGCCGGAAACGACCGGGCGAGTTGCAAATGCGGGTCCTCGCCGGCAAGATCGGAATAATAGGCGATCAGATCGGGCGTATGCAGCTCCTCCATTTTCCGCTCCTGAAGCGACCCGAGCTGCAGGCTGATGGATAGGCCGACGTTCAGAAGCATGACGGCGAGCAGAATCAAAACATACAAGGCGGCGGTGGCGCTTTTGCGCCTGCGAATGCTGGACCAGGCAAGCTTGCCGGCGACATTTGCCATGCTTACCACCTCATTTCCGTCAGGAAGGCTTGCAGGCGGGCTTGCCGGTCCGGCCCGCCGTCTTCGCTGTAAGAGGGCAGGTTCAATTCGTCCAGCACGACGCCGTCCCGCAGAAACAGAATCCGGTTGCCCCGAAGAGCGGTCTTCACGTCATGGGTCACCATGATAATGCTCTGCCCCTGCCGGTTAATCTCCGTCAAAATTTCCAGCACGCTCTCGCTGGAGGCGCTGTTCAGCGCGCCTGTCGGCTCGTCGGCAAAAAGCGCCTTCGGGCTGTTGATAATCGCCCGCACGATGCCCGCGCGCTGAGCTTCTCCGCCGGAAATTTGCGACGGAAACTTTTTGTGCGTCTCCGGCTTCAGACCGACCCTGCCAAGCAGCTCGCGTGCTTTGGCCGCCGCTTGGGTGCGGTTCTTCTGCACCAGATAGGCGCTGGACAATACGTTATCCAGCACGCTCATGGTATCGAGCAGATGAATTTGCTGAAACACAAAGCCGCAATTCGCCCGCCGGAATACAGCGAGCTGGTCGTTGGTCAGCCCGGTGATTTCGCGCCCTTCAAAATGCACCTCGCCCAGCGTCGGCTTGTCCATGCCCGAAATCGTATAGAGCAGTGTCGATTTCCCCGAGCCCGAGCTGCCCATAATGACGGTGAAATCCCCTTTGTACAGGGTTAAATCCAGATTTTTCAGCACATGCTGCTGGGTTCCTCCGTGGGAAAAGGTTTTGCCCAGCTTTTTGGTTTGCAGCAGAATTTCTTTCCCCTCTTCCGGCACTGTCTCTCTCATGTCCGCAACACTCCATCCGGTTCATGGCTCATTATCCGCCGGCGGTCCGGCATAAATAATGGCTGCATCGGCACAAGCCCGATTGCAGCCTTATCGTACACCGAATCTTCTTAGCCGGTCTTTGCCCGTTTCTTAACGGTTCCTTAAATCGTTCCGGCCAGCGGCAGCAGCAGCCTGACCGTAAAGCCGTCCGGCCGGTTGAGGCATTCCATCTCCCCGCCCATCCGCCGGATCAAATGACGCGACAGATACAGGCCGAGCCCCGAGCCGGTCCGGCCGGCCGCTTGCGAGCCCCGGTAGTATTTTTGAAAAAGGAACGGCAGCTCCTCCTCGGGCACCCCCGGACCGTAATCATGAAACGCCGCCTCCAGGTATCCCTCCCGGATGGCGAACTCAACGTCCACCGCGGTACCTGCATATTTGTCCGCATTGTGCATGATGTTGTCCAGCACTTGTTGTAGCCGGAGAGGGTCGATAACCAGAATGCATTCGGGCACCGGCGGCGTCCGGGCCACGTCCGCGTAGGCCGTCTCCGCGATCAGCTCGGCCAGCAGCCGGCTGTCCGCCTCCGACGCCTGCACCTTCAGCTCGTCCAGCTCCTCTAGCGTGGAGTGAAACATATCCGTCACCAGCCGGTCGATCTGATCCGCTTTGGAGTAGAGCGTTTGCAGCTGGCGGCCCGTCTTCTCGTCCCGCGCGCCGACCAGCATCAGCTCGGCGACCGCCTTGATGGACGCCACGGGCGTCTTGATGTCGTGGCTCAGTCCGGCGACGAGCTCCTTCTTGCTTTTGTTCGCCAGGTATTCGCTGTGCCGGGCGGCGGCCAGCTCTTCGCGCATCATATCGAAGCTTTCGGTAAACGCCCCGAACATATGGTTGCGGTCCATCTCCAGCGGAACGTCCAGCTCCCCTCTGGCGATGTGGCGGGCGAAACGCTGCATCCGGGCAAACGGCCGGAAAACAGCGCGGTTCAAGTAGAGCACAAACCCGATGCCGAAGGCCGTCAACAGAGAAATCAGCGCCAAGCCGGCGAAAAGGAATCCTCTTTTCCAGGCGCGAAATGCTTCCTGCTGCTCCTGATGCACGATCAGCTTTCCGACCGTTTGCCCGTTTACCGTCAGGTCGACCGGCGTGTCCCCGTTTTTCAGCGCCTCGTTTACGGAAACGGATAGTCCCTCCCGGGTTTGATGCAAAAGCGTGCCGTCCCGGTCGATCAGCGTATAGTCAAACGGACCGCCGAGCGCCGCGAGCGCCTGGCGGTCGCCCCAACGGGTTTCCGCTTCCCGGACGACATGGTTGACCGCGGCCCTGTCGGGCGGCGGCGGTTCATCAAGGCTCACCAGGAGAAGCAGGAGTCCGGCCAAGGCGGCGCCAAACGCTGCCGCGAGCGCAGCCAGCAGCTTCCGGGTCATGGCTGCCGGTCCTCAAAAACATAACCGACGCCCCACACCGTACGGATATAGACCGGCTCGTTGGGGTTGGGCTCGATTTTCTCGCGCAGGTGGCGAATGTGGACATTCAGCGTCCCGTCCCCGGCAAAAGCATCGCCCCAAACCGATGCAAACAGCTCGTTTTTGGGCACGACACGATTCTTGTGCTGGACCAGGTAACAAAGAAGCTTGTATTCCATCGTTTTCAGCTTGAGCGGTTCCCCGTTCACACTGGCTGTTCTGCGTTCCGCATCGATAAGAACCGGACCGGCGGCAAGGCCCTCCGCTTCGGGAGCAGCCGTCTCCCCGCCCCAGCGCTTTAGCACGGCCTTCACCTTGGCCAGCAGCACGCGAAGCGTATAGGGCTTTTGCACGTAGTCGTCTCCGCCCACTTCGAGCGCAACCAGCACATCGTCCTCGGCGGTTCGCGCGCTGATAAACAAAATCGGGACGCCGGTCTTCCGCCGCAGCTCCTTGCACAGCTGAAACCCGGAGGTTTCATCCAGGTTGATGTCCAGCAGCAGCACCTTCGCCGTGTGCTCGCGCAAAAAAGCCCGGCATGCGTCCGTGCTGGTTACGTAAGCGGTTTTCACATCGAATAAATTAAAATATTCGCTGGTGCTCTCCGCCAATTCAGCTTCATCATCGACAATCAGGCAGTCGTAGGTCAAATGACTTTCCCGCTTTCCAGAAATAGGATTGAAGAATCAGACAAATCATTGTAAGATATAGGAATTCCGCATTTTTATCATAATTGGAGGGGCTATTTTGAAAAAGGCTTTCTGTTTGCTCAGTCTCGGTCTTCTTGTTGCCACTGCTGCTTGTACCACGGAGGATTCCGCCAAGGACCCCGCCGTCGCCGCCGAAACCGTCGCACCTGCCGCCACCGATACCAAAGAAGCAAAACCTACCGAAGCGCCCAAACCTTCCGAGCCCGCCGCGCCGAGCACAGCCAAAATCGGAGAAACCGTCACGATCGGCGATTGGGAGGTCACGCTCAAATCGTTTGAATACAAAGACAAAATTTCGGTTGGCGAAATGATGGCCTTCAGTCCCGAAGAAGGCAATATCTACGCGGTCGCCAACGTAACGGTCAAAAACATCGGCAGCAGCGCCGCAACCTTCTTGCCGGTCATGAGCATCAGCAGCGAAGACATCACCGCTAAATTAATTTATGATGAAAAATACGAATTCAGCTTTGCGAACCTGCTTGGGGCGGACGATCAGCTGTATATGGAAAGCATGAATCCGCTCTCCTCCAAAACGGGCATGATCGCGTTCGAAGTTGTCACCGAAGCGAAAACGTCGGATAAGTCTTTGGTGTTAAGCTTCAGCTACGACGGCACGGACTATCTGTTCTCCGCCCGTTAATCGCCGGATCAAACGATTGCAGCAAGCATGATGGGGCTTCCGTTAAGTGAAGCCCCCTCGTGCTTTTTTTTATCGGCTCCGCTCCTCCCTGCAGATGGAATCCAGGTGGCAGACGAGCACGCGGGTAACCCGCTCTTTGTCCACACGGCCGGGCTCCAGCATGGCGTGCAGCGCGATGCCGTCGAGCAAAGCATACAACCGTTCCGCCTCCAGCTCCATGTCAAGCTCATCGCGCAGACAGTTTTCGCGTTCCAGATAAGCGAACATCTCGATGACCCCGCTATAAATGCCGTCCAGCTGAAGGTCAAAATGCTCCTCCTTGTGCCGCATATGAACGACGAACGAAAACCAGACTTCCATCTCCGCCCGTGTCTCCGGATCGACGGGCACCAGCTGCAGGAGCGCCCGCAGCACTCGTTCCTTGGGCGGCAAGTCGACCGTAATCACGGAGGTGATCCGTTCCGTCGTCCTTTCTTTCACCAATGACATCGCGTAAACCAGCAGCTCGTCCTGGGTGGAAAAATAATGACGCAGCGCCCCCAGGGAGATTCCCGCTTCTTTGGCAATGTTACGAACCGTCGCCCCTTCCATGCCCTGTCCGAGAATAACCCGCCATGTCGCTTCCGCGATTTGATCCCTTTTTTGTTCATGATCCACGATTTTTGGCATGGTTCTATCTTAGCACAAAACGATCCGGCCGAGAATATCTTCATGATACGATTGTATTATTTAAAACGGCGTGTTACCATGTGTGTTGAAAAGTTCATCTTCTTTTCTGGTCTATCAACCGCTATAGGAGGACAGCCGCTTATGAGCCATTCATCAAAAGAACTTTACGGCAAAGCGCACGCCCGGCAGGAGAGACGCTATTTCTATCTTCATCTGCTTGTCTTTTTGGCGGCGCATGCCGCGTTTGCCTTTGCCTTCGGGCTGGTGCCCGCGTCGGAGCTGCCGAGCGGCTCCTACCTGACCCACTTGAAGGAGTGGTTTCTGACCAGGAAAACCGGATTTTACGAGAACGAAACGGGCAACTCGATCAGCCGGGTGTGGATCACCGTTCTGGTGGTGCACGCCATCTGGGGATTTTCCTACACCCTTTTTCCAAAAAAGAAAAAAGCGTCCCACGAGGAACCCAAGCCGGACGTATCCGGGAGTTTTGGACTAGAAGGACGGGCGCCGTCTGCCGGAGCGCAAAGCGCGTCGCATAAACCGGAGACCGGTCAGCCTTGGCGTGCGCAGCCGCAGCCGGAAGGGCCGCCTGATCTGGCCGGAACCGGACGCATTCCGGAAGCTGCGGCTGCAGCCGGCGGCGATGCCCCGGAGCGGAAGAAAACCGCCCGCAAAGCCCCTTCCGAAGGAACGGCCTGGCTGTTTCTGCTGATCGCCGGTTTTGTTGAAATTTACTGGGCGGCCGGCCTGAAATCCGATTCGATGAGCATTTTTACCTTGCTGGCGATTCTGCTCAGCTTCGATCTGCTGATCCGGGCCACCAAAACCATTCCGGTCGGCACCGCCTATGCCGTGTTTACGGGGATCGGCACCATCGGCACCATACTGGTCGACCTGATCGTTTTTGACGAGCCGGTGAAGCCGCTCAAAATCGTCCTGATTCTGCTGTTGGCTCTCTTTATTATCGGGCTGAAGTTTACGGGAGATCCGAAAGAGAAAGAAAGGAGCGATGCCTGATGGCCTGGGTTTATCTCATTGCCGCCGGTCTGTTCGAGGTCATAGGCGTCATTGGCGTCAAGAAGGTGTCGGAAAAAAACAACCTGCCAAACAACCTGCTTCTCGCAGCCGGGTTTATTTGCAGCTTTGGTCTGCTCTCGCTCGCCATGCAGGACATCCAGCTTTCCACTGCTTACGCCATCTGGACGGGAATCGGGACGCTCGGCTCCGCCATCGTCGGCATCCTGTTCTTTAAAGAGCCGCGAAACTGGCTCCGGCTGGTTTGCATCCTGGGCATTCTCTTTACCATTATCGGCTTGAAGCTGGTCAGTTAGCGGCTATTCGCGGCACTCCCGGATTGCGCTTGAAACGACCCGCCTTCCTTCTTAATAAATGCAAAAGGCGCCCGGCAGCACCGGACGCCTTTTTTGATGCAACGGAACACTATCCGTAATCACGCTCTTCTTGAAATGGAGTTTATTTGATCTCGCATCCGTCGCCGGAGCAGCTTTCTCCCGCATCGCCGCCCAGCACTGTAAACGGCTGCCGCTCGCTCCACGCTTTTTCCAATACTTCTGCAAAAGCTTCAACCGGCTGGGCCCCGGATACGGCATACTTGCGGTCGAACACAAAAAACGGCACGCCCTGAACGCCGAGCTTTCGCGCTTCGGCCTCATCCTTGCGCACATCGTCCGCAAAAAGGCCGTCCTCCAGCACCTGCTCCGCTTCCGCCCGCGACAGCCCCGCTTCTTCCGCCAAACCGGCAAGCACGGCGCGGTCGCCAATGCTCCTCGATTCCACGAATACCGCTTGAAAAACACGTTCGCTCCACTCGGCCATTTTGCCGTGCGTCGCCGCCCAGTGTGTCAGCCGGTGGGCATCGAAGGAGTTGGCGGACACCATCGTGTCCATCCGGTAGTCGAGCCCGGCCGTTTGAGCCATAGCCCGTACACCGTCCACCATTCCTTTGGCCCGTTCCGCGCCGACGCCGTATTTTTGCCCAAGCTCTTCATAGATCGACTTGCCGCTCTCCCGGGCGGCGGACGGATTCAATTCGTAGCTGCGAAACAGCAGCGTCACGCTTTCCTTATGCGGGAAGCCCTCGAGCGCCTGCTCCAGCTTGCGTTTGCCTATATAGCAGTACGGACACATGTAGTCCGACCAGATTTCAATGTTCATCAAGATCCCTCCTGAGCTGCGGTTTTTATGAAACCAGTATAACACAACAACTAACCTTTCGTAAGTTGAAAAAAAAGAAATATCCGATTGCAAAAAGTAAGCCGAGTTGCTCCCGGCGGAATTGGAACAGCGGAAGATTTGACCCACCGAAGTTAATTTAGTATAACCAGAAGGAATGATTTTCTTGTTCGTGAAACCGGGCAAAAGACAAAGGAGTCCTCTACATGACAAACGAATTTCAAGCTTTGGTCGTGGACAATACCGGCGGCGATTTTAGCGCCGGCGTCCGGACGCTGGCAAGGGAGCAGCTGCCCGCCGGCGATTTGCTGATCCGGGTCGCTTATTCGAGCGTAAATTACAAGGACGGGCTGGCCGGCATCCCGGAGGGCAAAATCGTCCGGCAGTATCCGTTCGTGCCGGGCATCGATCTGGCGGGAACCGTTGTGGAGTCCGCCGACGAGCGATTTCAGCCGGGGCAGCAGGTGCTGGCGACGGGGTACGAAATCGGGGTTTCCCATTTCGGCGGGTTCAGCGAATACGCCCGTATCCCCTCCGAATGGGCCGTACCGCTTCCCGCCGGACTTACGGCGCGGGAAGCGATGATCTACGGCACCGCCGGCTTTACGGCCGCTCTGTCGATCGCCCGGCTGGAGGAAAACGGCGTGCGGCCCGAAGGCGGCAAGGTTTTGGTCACCGGCGCGACCGGAGGAGTCGGCGGGGCGGCGGTCGCCATGCTGAGCCGCAAAGGCTATGAGGTGGCGGCCTCCACCGGCAAAGCCGATGCGGCCGATTACCTGCGGACGCTTGGCGCGGCGGAAGTGCTTACCCGCGAAGACGTCGCGGGAACGGGCAAGCCGCTGGACAAGCAGCTGTGGCAGGCGGCGGTCGATCCGGTAGGCGGCGCGCAGCTGGCCTCCGTGCTGAGCCGCATCCAATACGGCGGCTCGGTCGCCGTCAGCGGACTGACCGGAGGGACGGCGGTTCCGGCGACGGTCCTGCCGTTTATTTTGCGCGGCGTGAACCTGCTCGGCATCGACTCCGTTTACTGCCCGGCCGGGAAACGCCACAGCGTGTGGGAACGAATGGCCGGGGACTGGAAGCCCGGCGATCTGGAGGCGCTCGTAGACCGGGAGGTCCCGCTTGACGGCCTGCCGGATGCGCTCGCAGATATTCTCAAGTCCAATACCCACGGCCGGATCGTGGTCCGGGTGTCCCTACAAAACGGGTAAAAACAACAGCATGAAAACGAAAAAGAGGGTGTCCCAAAAGTCATCATAGATGACGGAGGGGCGA